>JANPIG010000403.1:0-3547 GCA_031424875.1 Cytophagales bacterium | reverse complement strand
AAAGGCTTTGCGTATTGTTCCGCAAACTTAGTCTATTGTTCCGTAAATTTGGTGTATTGTTTCATGGGAAGTTATTTGTGGCAAAAACCCAAGTACCGACCATCATTTTGAAAACCCGAAAGCCAATCTCTTAGGATATATTTAAAGAAAAGCATTGGTGGTTCATGCTTCTGGATGGCTTTTTCAAAATATTCACTGGCAGTTTCAGTAATGCCCAAACAGGCATAGACAATTCCGAAATCATAATCGTAAACAGGCTGAGTTTTATTCACAAAATTCATTTGCCTAATGATTTCATGTGCTTTCTCTGCCTCTCCCGAAAGGGCAAACAAAACTCCGCAAGCACTCAACGTGATACCACTAAGATTATAAAATAGTGCCATTTCTAAGGATTCAAGGGCTTCTGCGTACTTTTTGAAAGCAATGAGATTGAAACCCACCAAGATATGTCCACCCCAAAAATTGGGTTCAAGTTCTACCAAATGTTTGCCTTGGGCCATGGCTTTCTCAAAATCACCAGCCAACCAATAGACATAACCCGTGTAAAAATTATTGATTAATGAAAATGGGTCTTTTTCTAAGGACAATATAGCCTGTTCTTTTGCCTCAATATGTCTATCTGAAAGAGCCAAAAATAAGGCGTATTGTCCATTTACCTCTGCCACATTAGCATTAAATGAAAGGGCTTTTTGAAAAGCAATTTCTGCTCCTTCAAAATCCCACTCATAAAACAATTTCATGCGGGCAATGGCGATATGACTTTCTACTAATTTATCATCCAATTGCAAGGATTCTTGGGTTGCCTGTTGCATCAATGGCAAAGATTTTTCGGCTGGAAGATGCCTGTAAAACCACAAATTGAGGTAACAAGAGGCAATTCCCGAAAATGCAAGGGCGTAGTCAGGCTCTAAGGCAATGGCAGATTTGAAATACTTAATTGCCTTGTTGAACTCTTCAAGACCCGCAAATTTATTGTGATAAAAACGCCCATGAAGGTATAATTGATAGGCTTTGGGATTGTCGGTATAGCGTTTCAAAACGCTTACCTTTTCCTCCTCAAAAAGTTGAATTTTTACTTCATTCAAAATTTTCAAAGAGATTTCATCTTGAATATCAAAGATGTCTTCCATACTACGGTCAAATTTTTCTGACCAAACATGATAGCCATCTTCCACCTTCACAAGCTGGGCGGTGATGCGTAATTTATTGCCCGACTTACGAACGCTTCCTTCTAATATATAATTGACATTCAACTGTTTACCAATTTGTCGAAGGTCTAAGTTTTGTCCTTTGAAAGCAAAAGAAGAAGTTCTACCAGTTACTTTTAAGCTCTGAACTTGGGTAAGCATATTGATAATTTCCTCACTGATGCCATCGCTAAAATAATCCCGTTCGAGGTCGGCACTCATATTTACGAATGGCAAAACAGCAATTGAATGAGAGGCGGGTTGCGTAGAGGTTATGGTGGTTTTGTCATACTGAAATTGCTTTCTAAAATCGGAAGGGCTGATGTTGAATTCTTCAAAAAAGTATTTGCTAAAATTCTGTGGGCTACTGATTCCTACGGCATCTGCCGCTTCCGAAATACGAATATCGGTGTTGGAAAGTAGGGTTTTTGCTCGATTCAAGCGTCTTTTGCGGATATAGAGCGTAATGGGCAAATGCGTTTTGTCCTTCACGATTCGGTGCAATTGCGTACGACTTATTCCAATTTCCTTATAAAGCGAATCAAGTGATAAAGATGAATTATCAAGATTTTCATCTAAAAAAATATTCAGTTTTTCAATAGTTCTGTTCTCCGAATTAAACATAAAATCACCGCTTCTAATTAATGGTTTGGGCTATAAAGATAGTAATTTATTTGAAAAAATGGTTTTTATTTGAATTGTGGTGGAAATGGGAAACTATGCTAAAAAAGCTTGTAGGTTTGTGATAATAAAATAAAATTTGGTAAGAAAAATGACACTTTCTATCCACCTACCCTTCTTACCCTACACGGCGCTCACTACCCGAGCCGCAAACTCTGCAGTCTAGAAACTAAAGATTTTATTTTGTGAGATATTCTGAAATTTGAAAGCCCCGTGGAAGAACAAATAAAAAGCTAACAACAGAATCAAGCCACATAAGAAGCTGTTTCAACTTTTTCGTTTTGAATGGATTGTATGACTGTGTTTTTAAAATTTGCGATACATAACTTCGCTACAGTGAGTAAATTTCAAACTTACGGGCTCAAATCCTGAAAATTTGGATGTCAGCATTACCATGGTTCTAAAAGAATATTGGCTGGCAAAATTTGTCCTTGTTTCCTATCAGTCTTCAGTAAAATGTCCGTTTTCGTAGTTTATTTTATCTATGAAAATCAACTCGTAATCTTTATCTACTCTCCAAAAACCCATCCATACAATTTGGTTATCTTCTTCTTTCGCATTTTTTTACACGACACAGTCATGGGTAAATCTATCAATGGGCGGTTTTGAGCATCTCTTTTTTGCGTAGCAACCGAATCTATAACCCATAGATTATCAATCACTTGCCCGAAAACGGTATAGTTGCCGTCGAGGTGTGGCGTACCTCCAATGGTCTTATAAACTTGCTTGTGTTCATCCGTAAAAACCCTTTGCGCACTACGAGCCATTTGTTGTTGCAAGGTCGAATCGTTCCAGACTCTACCTTGCACAACATAATACTGACAACCCGAAGAAGCCTTAGCAGGGTTGTTATCTCTTGCTGCCGCCAAAACTCCTTTTTTATGGAATAAATCGGGCAAAATTTCAGCATCAATTTTATAACCCACGTCGCCATTTCCCAACATTTCCTTTGGTTTTGCCTTGCGAGAATTTGGGTCGCCGCCTTGAATCATGAAGCCATCGATGATGCGGTGAAAAAGCAATCCATCATAAAATTTATTGTCAACCAATTTCAAAAAATTAGCCTTATGTTTGGGCGTTTTATCAAACAAAATAGCGTGCATTTCGCCCCAAGGCGTGCCAATAGTTACGAGATAATCTTTTTTGGATTGGGCTTGTGTAAATTGATTTAGGAAAAATAGAGTTGAAATGAAGAAGGCTGTTTTTTTCATTAGGATTTAATTTATAAAAGATGGTTCATTTGTTGGATGTTTATGAATAACTTAAGTAAGCATATTGATAATTTTTATGAAAGCATAAATATAAAAAAATCCCCTCAAATTGAAGGGATTCTGGCACTTTAATAAAATTATATTTTGTTAATCTAATAATTTAATTTTTATATCCTTGAAATAGGCCACACTTTTGGGGTCATGTCCTTGTAAAGCTATTGTTCCCGAACTAAGTTTTTTCTGCCCACGATTTTCTGGAAGCACATCTGGTTCAGTATAGTCCACGGCTACTTTATCATTCACTTTAATGATTATGTGCTTACCTCTTACAATAATGTTGTATTCATACCACTCATTGTCTTTCACCAAATTCTCCTTTACATCACTAAAACTGTACAGACTACCGGTCTTCCGCCAGTCATCGTGAGTTTGATTTACTTGTACTTCATAGCCTTTATCAGGCCAACC
>JANPIG010000402.1:0-12466 GCA_031424875.1 Cytophagales bacterium | reverse complement strand
AAAAGGAAGCCAAACTCAAAGAAGAGGCTAAAAATATCAGCAAAGCTGCCCGTAGTATTTACACCGATTTAGTAAAGGCTTTTCACCCCGACCGTGAGCGTGACGAAACTGAGAGGCTTCGTAAAACTGAAATCATGAAGCAGGTTACTAAGGCTTATGAAAACGATGATTTGTTTGAACTGCTTCGGTTAAAAATTGAACTACAAGACTCTGATATTGAATCACTTACAATGGCAGACGAGCAACTAAAATATTATAATAAAATTTTAAAAGAGCAAGCGAATGAGCTGGAAAATAATCTGTGGCAACTACGCATGGGAGCATCCGGACCGATGGGAATGATGGGCGGTGGCATGGATTTATTTCAAAAATTTGGCGGTGATACCAAGCAAATGAAAGCTAAATTTACCCGTGAAATAAACCGTTTGAAGAAAGGAATCCAAGCCTTAGAAACTGAAATTATGAGCCTAACGCCCCGAGAAAATATGCGAAGATATTTAAAACAATATCAAATAGAAGAAGATTTTGATGAAATGGATTTCATGAATTTTTTACCGCCAAGTTTTTTTAGATGAAATATTAAGGAAATCGTCCTTTTGAAGGATACGGTTTATACACAACTTTGTTGCTTAAAAGAGCCGTAGGCTCGGAGCATTTTGAAGGGCGACTTCCTTAAAAATTTTAAACTAAATCACCTCCAAAACCTCCTCACTCTTAACCGCTCCACCCTGCACTTTCAAATCTCTCGACATATAGCTATACACGGCAGGAATGATGTAAAGGGTTAAGGATGTGGCAAATAACATTCCACCTACTACGGCTATGCCCATCGAAACACGGCTTTGTGAACCAGAACCTAAGGCTAAAGCAATGGGTAAAATACCTAAAATCGTACATAATGAAGTCATTAAGATTGGCCTGAAACGAGCTACTGCGGCTTCTTGGGCAGCTTGTATTTTATTACTACCCAATTCTTTTCGTTGATTGGCGAATTCCACAATCAGGATACCATTTTTAGTTACTAAACCAATCAAAACGATGATACCGATTTGAGAGAAAATATTAAGGGTCTGGCCAAAATCCCATAAAGATAGCAAGGCTCCTGCAACTGCCAAAGGAACGGTTAGGAGAATAATAAGGGGGTCTATAAAACTCTCAAACTGTGCTGACAGAATCAAATAAATCAGTATTAATGCCAAAGCAAAAGCAAAAAATAATGACGATTTAGAGTCTTTAAATTCCTTTGATTGTCCATCGTAAGCTGTTGAAAATGAAGAATCTAAGACTTCTTTTGCAATATTATCCATTTCATTCAGAGCCTCTCCTAATGTTATCCCTTTGGCTGCTTGAGCCTGTACCGTAGCGGCTACATAACGGTTGTATCTATACAATTGCGGAGGTGTACTTTCTTCCGTAATTCTCACTAAATTATCTAACTGAATCAACTCTCCCTTGTTACTTTTTACATATAATGAACGCAAATCCGAAACATCATTTCTTTCAGGACGTTCTATCTGTCCAATGATTTGATACTGTTTTCCATTCATTAAAAAATAACCGAAACGTCTGCCCGAAAGCCCTAATTGAAGCGTTTGAGCTACATCTTGAATAGAAACTCCTAAGTTTTGAGCTTTCGCACGGTCAATTTCAAGGCGTAATTCTGGTTTTGTGAATTTTAAATTTACGTCTGCTACTTCAAATTTTGGTGATTCTCTTACCTTAGCCATAAATTCTGGAATAGCTTTCTTGAGCTTGTCAAAATTAGCGGCTTGAATCACAAACTGAATGGGCAATCCTCCCCCCGAACGCTGTCCTGTTTGAATAGTTGGTTCTTGTACCACAAACATTTTTGCTCCTGTGTATTTCTTTAATTTTGGCTGAATTTCGTCCACAATTTGCTGCTGACTTCTTCTGCTTGCCGTATCATGCAATACTACTCTAATGGCTCCCGAATTAGAAGCACCATTTCCGAAAGGAGGCGAGGTAATAGTGATGACTCCACGACGTTCTTTTTCGGATAATTCTTTCATAAAAAGTTTTCCAACTTCATCAGTTATGCCCAACATATAGTCAAAAGTTGCTCCTTCAGGACCCGTTGCCGAAACCCTAAAACCGCCTCTATCTTCCATAGGAGCCAATTCAGACGGAATGGCTTCAAATTTGAACATGGCATAAATGATTCCGATAAATGTTACCATTAAGACCCAAGCAAACCAACGAATTTTCAAAAAACCTGCCAAAGAATTTGAATAAGCATTGGTTAATCCTTGAAAAAATGGCTCGGTAACTCGATAAAACCATGGCTGATGATGTCCACCTTTCAAGATTTTAGAACTCAACATGGGCGTTAAAGTCAGCGAAACGAAGGCAGAAATAATGACCGACCCTGCTACTACTATTCCAAACTCACGGAACAATCTTCCTGTGATTCCTTGTAAGAAAATGACAGGTAAAAATACTGCTGCAAGGGTTACTGTAGTAGAAATCACGGCAAAATAAATCTCTTTTGAACCTTCCATAGATGCCTCCCAAGGCGACATTCCTTCCTCAATTTTGGCAAAAATATTTTCCAGAACCACAATAGCATCATCCACAACCAATCCAATTGACAATACAATTCCTAATAAAGTCAATACATTAATAGAAAAATTCATAATGTACATAATGAAGAACACGCCAATTAAAGATACGGGAATTGCCGTTAGTGGAATGAGTGTTGAGCGCCAATCTCTTAGGAAAATGAAGATAATCAGAGCTACCAAAGCAATAGCAATAAAAATGGTTTCCTCTACTTCGGTAATAGATTTACGAACATATTTTGTATAATCAAGTCCTAAAGTTATTTCAATATCATCGGGCAAAGTTGTTCTTATTTGCACCATTTTTTTCTCAATATCATCCACAATCTGAATCTGATTTGCTCCTGGCTGGGGTATTACCGCCACTGCAATCATAGGAACCATATCTCTTTTAAAAAAAGTTTTTTCATTTTCAGGAGCCAACTCAGCAAAGCCTACATCATTGAATTTGACCACTTTATCGTTTTCTTCTCTCAGAATCAAATTATTAAAATCGTCGGGTGTGGTCAATCTTCCTTGTGTACGCACGGTGAGTTCGGTCATGGCTCCTTCTATACTTCCAGAGGGCAATTCGATGTTCTGTTTCGTAAGGGCATTGATAATGTCAGGAGCAGTAAGGCGATAAGATGATAATTTTACGGGATCAATTCTTAGTCGCATGGCGTACTTTTTTTCACCCCAAATCTGAACAGAACTTACGCCTTTAATGGTTTGAAATTTTTCTTTGATATTTCGAGTAACCAATTCATTTAAATCCAACAAATCACGTTTGGCTGATTTGATATTAATGAAATAAATCGGGTTGGAGTCAGCATCGGCTTTGGCAACCACGGGCGGATCCACATCTTTAGGTAAGTTGGCCAATGAACGAGCCACACGGTCACGGACATCGTTGGCGGCATCTTCAATATCAACGGACAAATCAAATTCAACAGAAATAGTCGAGCGACCATCACGACTTGATGAAGTAAGTGTCCGAATCCCCGCAATACCGTTGATGGATTCTTCGAGCGGTTCTGTAATTTGCGATTCAATAATGTCGGCATTAGCTCCTGTGTAATTGGTCTGCACCGTAACCACAGGTGGATCTACGCTTGGGAACTCACGAATACCTAAATAAGTATAGCCAATCACCCCAAAAAGGATAATGAGAATGGACATAACCACCGCCAAAACGGGGCGTTTAATACTGGTTTCGGACAGGGAAGCCATAGTGTTAGACGTGTTTAAATGCTTTTACTTACAACTGATTCAATCGCCAAATTAATTCTTTCAGAACATTGCGCCAATGTCCAATTTTGCATTACATTTTCAATAGCAAATTTAGACATTTCTTTCTTTAATTCCTGATTATCAATGAGTTGTTGAATATACTTAGCAATATCTTCTGAATTTTGATTGGCTAAAAAGCCATTTTTCCCATGGATAATGGTCTCTCTAACGCCCCCTTCTGCTACGGCAATTACGGGTGTTCCACAAGCGTTAGCTTCTAAAGGAGCAAAACCAAAAGGTTCGAGATTTGAGGAATAAATCATACAAATTGCTCCACTTAAAAGTTCTACCAACTTTTCATCTGTAATCATTTTTTTGACTTCCAAAACTACGTTCAATGAACGAGCTAATTCGACCATGCCCTCCCAATATTCATCATCAACCATATTGCCAATCCATAATAATTTAGGGCGATTTTCTACAATTTTTCCAACTGCTCGAATCGCTAACTCTGGGTTTTTGTGAGCATAAAATCCACCCAATCCTACTACGTAAGGCTTGGTAAATGAGATATTTACAGGCTTAAACAAGGTGTTATTTACACCTAAATAACAAACTTCAGAAGGCAATCCATAGGCTCTTTTGCAGCTTTCCATGGAGAAATATGAATTAACCAAAACCTTATCAAAAATTTTGAAATTCTTACGTTCTTCCCGTACATATACCCTAAATTTATTAGCTCGCCAAGTGTCGCTAAACATATATACCCAGAACTTGGGAGTTAATTTGCTTAATTTCTGAGTTGGCGCTTCCCAAATTTGTTCGGGCATGGCTTCGTATAAATATCGATTGGGTTCGCCTAAGTATAATATTTTCGGGATTTTTATAAATTGTCCAATAAAAGGCACGCCATAATAATGACAACTATTGGCAAAAAGTACATCGAAGCCACCTTCATTGATTTCTTTGGCACATTGCTGACAATGTTTTTCCATCGAAATCATATTAGAATCTTTCTTAAAAAATAACGAAGAAAGTCTTTCCCTCAACGAAGGTTTCTTTTCAGTATATCTTAAAGGCACTTGATGGAGTTTTACTCCATTTGGCAATTGCATAAATCCATCAGCATCGGGGGCATCTGCCCAAATTTCTACTTCGTGTCCTGCTGAAACTAATCCCTGAATATGATACTGTAAGGCTCGACTACCACCGCCACTGTGCAAGTTATGCCAAACAGCTATTTTCATATATTATGTATTTGTTGATTTTCATTTTAAAGTATTTACAAATAGTGGTTATTTTTGATAAAAGGTAAACAGGTGAAAAACCACACAGTTCGCCTAAAATAGTTAATAATTTTTCGCCCTTGTTAGTAATTTAACCAACAAAATAACTTCTGATTTGTTGGTTAAAACACTCAAAAATGCAAAATGGCAAATATTTACCGTTTATCGTCAGAAACTTTCATCCAAACTGCCCCGGCCTCATTAGACTTTACAACCGTATCAATAAAAGTCATTCCTCTAATACCTTCTTCGATACCTGGAAAATCATGAATTTCTGAATCATAGCCTCCCGTTATGCTTTCGCTTTCACTTGCTAAACCTCCAGCCGCATTTTCTTTGGCAACTTCACCCCATCTTGCTCTGAGGGCATAAGCAAAGTTACGATAAATACTGGCAAAGGTTTCAATATAGCCCTCGGGGTGTCCTGCGGGTTGACGAGTATGAGCTTGTGCTTGCGGAGATAAATCGCCCACGCCCGTGCGTATGATACGTGAACCTTTTTCTTGATTGGTTAAAATGAGCGTATTGGGTTCCATTTGTCGCCATTTCAAGCCCCCAAATTCACCGTAAATTCTAATGTTTAAATCGTTCTCTTCACCATTACAAATCTGCGAATTATGAAGAATTCCTTTAGCTCCATTATCAAAACGAAGTAACATATTGGCATCATCGTCCAGCCTTCTTCCTTCTACAAATATACTCAAATCAGCACATATTTCCGTAATTTTCAAGCCTGTTATGTATTCTGCGAGGTTTTCAGCGTGCGTGCCAATATCACCCACACCACCTGCCGCACCACAACGAGCAGGATCTGTTCGCCAATCTGCTTGCTTTTGTCCAGTAGCTTCCAATAGTTGCGAAAGCCAACCTTGTGGATATTCCACAATTACTTTTCTAACCTTGCCAATAACGCCATTTTTAATCATCTGTTTTGCCTCTTTCACCATCGGATAAGCCGTATAATTATGCGTAAGGCAATAAATCAATTCCGTTTTTTCAACAATATCTCTCAATTGATACGCTTCTTGAGTGTTTAAGGTTGCGGGTTTGTCCGATACCACATGAAAACCATTTTCCAGCGCCATTTTTGCTGCTGCAAAATGCACGTGATTGGGTGTAACAATGGTTACAAAATCCATCCTCTCACCTTCTGGAAGGGTTTTTTCGGTCAAAATCATTTCTTCAAAAGAGCCATAAACTCTTTCAGAAGGCAAATAAAGGGCTTCGCCCGTAGCTTTTGATTTTTCAGAATTAGAGCTAAACGCTCCACAAACTAATTCAACTTCACCATCCAAGGCTGCTCCACGACGATGTACTGCTCCGATGAATGCTTCAAGGCTTCCGCCAATCATGCCCATTCTTATTTTTCTTGCCATTAATTTTTACAATTTTTATCTGAATATTGAGTTTTAAAAATTTATACCATCAAGAGGTGAATCAAAATTAAAGAATAAATTTAAATTCTCAATCCTTAACCACCCATCACCTCCGAAGCCACCCGTTCCCCAGACCGCACCGCTCCGTCAATATAGCCATTCCAAACCTCAGAAGTCTCAGTGCCAGCCCAGTGAATATTGCCAATTGGCTCACGAAGCTATTAACCCAAGCTCGTCCACGCTCCCGTGGGCATCACGCCCGCATAGCATCCACGAGTAAATTCTTCCTCCGCCCAAGATTTATCAATATAAAATTGTGGTGTAAGCGCTTCCTTTCCATAAAATCTTTCAAATTGACTTAGAACAGCCTTTTTTCTATCACTTTCATTTAGTAAAGAGAAATCTTTTGCCTGATTTGCCAAGACAAAACCCATCATGATTCCCTTTGAACCGTCTTTGGGTGAGTTATCAAAAGTTACCGAAATGTAACCTTCATCAGATGCAGTTAATCCATTTTGCCCTTTATCTCGCCAAAATGGACGGTCATATACCGCATAACATTTCCAAACCGTTCCCATCGAGATTCTTTGTAATAATTGGTCTCGATTGGCTGGTAAAGGTGGCAAATAATCAATCCGTCCAGCTAAAGTTGGTGGAATGGCAACGATTACTTTTTTTGCTCTATAATTAAAATCTTTACCCACAATTTCCACCCCTTCTGAGTTATGAATAATGGTTTTTACTACTGAATTAAAACGAATGGTATCTGCTGGAAAACTCTCTACCATTTTCAAGGCTACAGACATGGCTCCCCCCAAAATTCTTTCTTCTTGAGCTCCATTTTTTACATTCATCAACGTATCAAAATCTGTACATGATTTGGTATAAAACATAGCATGAAGCATCGACACTTCATTGGGATGTGTAGCCCAGATTGCTTCAGAGGCTATTTTAAATAATTTTCTGGCTGTTGAAAAAGACATTTGCTTTTCCATCCAAGTCTGTAAAGTCATTGAATCCCAACGAGCTGCATCAGGTGTATTCCAAGGTTCCTTCAAGTTTACGGTTTTAGAAAGCTTGGTAATTTTTTTAATTGCCCCATCCAAACTCAATAAAGACGGTATGGGCAAGGGTGGTATTAATCCCTTATAATTTTTGATTTTCCCATTCATTAGAAGCGTGCTTTTCCCTTCATCATAAGTAGGAAAAGTTTGCAAGCCAAACTTCCGAATTAAACCGTAGATTCTATCCTGGGTCGGCCCCACCCACGTACCGCCCATATCCAGGTAAAAACCCTCAAATTGTTGAGTATATACCCTCCCTCCTACACGTTCACGAGCTTCCAAAATTTTTACAGATTTTCCCGCTTTTAGCAATTCATGAGCCGCTGTTAAACCAGCGTAGCCCGCTCCCACAACAATATAATCAACATTTGTAGTCATTTTTATAAATATTTTACGAATGAATTTTAATTTATTTTGAAAAATACGAATAACTAGGCTATTAGCAAACAAAAGATTAGCAATAAATATTGAGTTTTTTTCGTATTTTTGTCTATCAACTAAATAGAGATAAATGATTTCCAAAAAAGCTAAATATGCCCTTAAAGCTCTAAAAGTGCTGGCTAAAGAATACGAAAAAGGTCCCTTATTAATTTCAAATATTGCTGAATCAGAAAACATTCCTAAGAAATTCTTAGAAGCTATCCTTTTGGAGTTACGTAATCATGGCATCTTACAGAGTCAAAAGGGAAAAGGCGGAGGATACTACCTACGTATGCCACCCGAAAAGGTAACTTTCGCTAAAATAATACGAATTATTGATGGCCCCATTGCCCCCACACTGTGCGTGTCACTACATTTTTACGGAAAATGTGATGATTGCATTAGTGAAGACGAATGCTCATTACGCAACGTAATGGAACAATGGCGAGATGCAAACCTCTCAGTTTTGGAACAGAAAACTTTAGTAGATCTAATATAAAAAATTACAAGTAAATATTAAAATAGCCTTGGAAAGTCCAGGGCAATTTTTTTAGACAAAAATCTACCAATAAAAATAAAAGTTAAATCCTACTACACAGCTTTGACATCGAATTAAGCATATCCTCTTAAGCAATAATTTTCTTTATTTTACGATATATACAATAATATTAATTGCTTTAGAAAAAAATTGGATATTAAACGCAACCTTGCTACTAAAATTTAAGTATTGAACATAATAAATTATAAAATCTAAAATTTCTTTCATTATTATGAATACCGAGAATCAAGTTGAAAAAATCAATCGTCACGAATTTCTTAGAAAATTAGGCTTAGGCGGAGCCAGTCTCATGGCAGTTTATTGTGGCATAACAATGTCGTCTTGCAAAAATGAAGAAGGTGCTACTACTGCAACTCCAAAAAATCTAACTTTTGATATTAATACTGTAGGGTCCAATGGAACATTATTGAAAAATAAGGGTGGTTATTTTGTAGATACTGCCAATAATATTGTAGTAGCCCACACCAGCTCAGATACCTACGTTACGGTTACATTAATTTGTACCCATGAAGGACAACGTCAAGTAAGATATGGAACCACAGGATTTATCTGTACAGCACACTCAGCCACTTTTGATAATACTGGCAAAAACCTTTCGGTAGCTCCAAGTCCTTTAAAAACTTACGCAACCACTTTGAGCGGCACAACGGTTACGGTTACTTTATAATTAATAATGGGTGATTAGTGATTGTAAGGTAACTCACTACTAATCACCTATTTATCATAAGCCAATCAAAATAAAACCCTTCATTATGAAAAAATTACTTATCTTTTTCTGTTTAATTTCAAGCCAAATATTTGCCCAAGACGACTTGATAAAAATGTTGGATGATGAAACCAAAGATCAAAAAACTTTTACTACTGCCACTTTTAAAGCTACCAGACTTATTAATGGTCAAACGATTGAAACAGTTGGTAAAAATCAATTAAATTTCTGGATTTCACACCGTTTTGGCGCCCTCAATTCAGGATTTATTGATAATTTTTTCGGCTTGGATGAAGCCCGGATTCGTTTGGGTTTAGAATACGGAATCACCAACCAATTGACTATAGGAATAGGAAGGAGTTCACAGGAAAAAATGTATGATTTTTATGGAAAATACAAACTTCTCCGTCAATCCAATTCCATGCCTGTTACTCTTACTTTATATGCCAGTAATGCTGTAAGTACCGTAGCAACAGGTTCAATTTTAGAGTCTGGAACAGTTATGAAATATTATGATAATCTTGAAAGAATGACTTATACAGGGCAAATTTTATTGGCAAGAAAATTTAGCGATAAGTTTTCTTTGCAAGTCATGCCTACGCTTATTCACTTCAACAAAGCAGAAACTGTTGATACCCCTAACGAAATGGTAGCATTGGGTGTGGGAGGTAGAATAAAATTAACTAAACGTTTAAGTATTAGCGGCGAATATTACGCCAATTTTAATCGACCTGCCAGTAGTAATTATCATAATTCATTAGCATTAGGCTTTGATATTGAAACAGGGGGACACGTTTTTCAATTGCATTTTACTAATGCCAGAGGCATGATTGAACGTCAATTTATTGCCCAAACTAGTAAACAATGGAGTGATGGAGGCATATTTTACGGATTTAACATTGCTCGTGGTTTTAGCTTAGATAAAAAGGCTAAGGGACTGCATAAATAATTTTTAAAATTCTCAATTAACTAATCAAACAATGAAAATCATCATCAAACTCCTATTAATCAGCTTGTTAGTATCAAGCAAATCTTTTGGGCAAATGTATGCCACCCAATCTGGAGAAACCAGTTTTTTTTCAGAGACACCAGTGGAAAACATTTCTGCCGTCAATAAAAATGTAGGCGCAATCATTAATACTTCTACTAATGAAGTTGCTGTTAGTATGAAAATGTCAGGTTTTGAGTTTCCCAATAAATTGATGCAAGAACACTTTAACGAAAACTATATGGAGTCTGAAAAGTACCCTGTGGGAACGTTCAAAGGAAAAATTATGGAGCCGATTGATTACACAAAAAATGGTACTTATGAGGTAACTGCCAAAGGTCAATTTACAATTCATGGCGTATCAGTACCTCGAGAATTAAAGGGGAAGTTATCGGTTGAAAACCAAAAAATTAACTTAATTTCTAATTTTGATGTAAAATTAACTGACCATAAAATTGACATCCCTAAAATAGTTTTTGCGAAGATTGCCGAAGTAATTTCTGTAAAAACAAAGTACTCATTAGTCCCATACGTTAAAAAATAGCATTATCTTCACATAAAAAAATAAGCCTTGATTCAAAAAATCAAGGCTCATTTTTTATGCAACTCATCCTTTACATAATTTTTTTATCATCTTAAAACCAAGTTGATAAATTTAATGTTAAAATTATGTTAATATTTAAAGAATTATTTTTATTTTTACTGCATAATTCACCAATATAACAAAACCACTTCGGCACAAGATTTGTGTTGTAATGTAGTGATAGTGAAATCATTATCGCTAATCACATAATTAAAGCACGGTTTTGACCGCCAATCGAGACGAAATGAGAAAGTTAAATCAATTCATGGTGTTACAATGGCTCGTATTTCTGCCATTAATCCTTCCTTTGAGCATCGCTTCAGGAGCTTTGCAAGGTATCAAACATTCTGTATTAGGTCTGCTTGACCAAATTCGGAATGATGTTTCGACACCTCTTATTCATGAAGATAATCAAGATTTTTTTGCTTGAAATCATCAGGGTCGAGTTCTAAGAATTCTTCCCAAAATGCATTAGGAGGTACTGCCGCTTTACAAATGATAGGTTCTTTTTTCACAGGATGAATAAAGTAAACTCGTCGAGCATGAAGATTAATACAACCATCAGCGTTGGGTTTATCAAATCCGTACTTCAAATCTCCACGAATAGGACTACCTATCGTGGAGAGTTGAACACGAATCTGATGCGAGCGCCCCGTCAATAGTTCAATTTCTAATAAAAAGTGTTTATTAACTTCTCCCAAAACTTTATAATTCAATTCTGCTTTTTGCGAACCTTCTACTTCAGTTTCATAAGCCGTTACCACATTCTTGGCTTCATCTTTTATTAACCAGTGTGTTAATTTACCCTTCAATTCTTTAGGTCTGCGTTTTACCACCGCCCAATAAGTTTTCTGAATATCCCGCTTTCTGAATAATTCCATCATGCGTTCCAAACCTTTTGAGGTTCGGGCAAAAATGACCAATCCACTCACTGGTCTATCCAGCCGATGCACAGGATGCAAAAACACATCGCCAGGTTTGCCATAAGTCTTTTTAATATATTCTTTGACAGCATCAGTAAGGGTACGGTCGCCTGTGGAATCACCCTGTACTAATATTCCTGCTCTTTTGTTGACAACTATAATATGGTTGTCTTCATAAACTACGTGAAAATCTTTCATTTTAATAACTTTCTTTTATACTTGGGAAATCTACTGATTTCACATCTTTAACATATTGGGAAATTGCCTCATTCATAATACCGTCTAAGTCAGCGTACCTACGGAGAAATCTTGGTTTAAATTCTTTGTTGATACCCAACATGTCATGAATAACCAAAATCTGTCCATCAGCATCTGAACCCGCTCCTATCCCAACGGTTGGAATCGTAATGCTTTGTGAGACTTTCTTTGTCAATTCAGAAGGTATCTTTTCTAAGACAACACCAAAAGCCCCAATTTCGTCCAACATTTTGGCATCTTCCATAAGTTTCTGGGCTTCCACTTCTTCCTTTGCTCTTACTGTATAGGTTCCAAACTTATAAATAGACTGTGGTGTAAGACCTAAATGCCCCATCACGGGAATCCCGGCACTCAATACTCGTACGATAGATTCCTTTATTTCTGAACCTCCTTCCATCTTCACAGCATGCCCACCTGATTCTTTCATAATCCTTACTGCCGAACGCAAAGCCTCCGAGGAGTTGCCTTGGTAAGACCCAAAGGGTAAATCAACTACCACCAAGGCTCGTTTT
>JANPIG010000401.1:0-1735 GCA_031424875.1 Cytophagales bacterium | reverse complement strand
AATGGGTTCGGCACAGCGAAAATCCATATCGGCAACGGGCATTGGAATGGTACCTTCAGGGTCTTGAAAGAAATCCCATTTAAAAGAATCTGTATTTTTACGGTCAATGATTTCGTCGAAGTTGTGGGTCATATTTTTATAAAGATTTAAGATTAATTAGATTAGCGATTTACGATTGTTTTATATAGTCAGACGGAAGTTGCTTTAAACAGTTAGACGACAGGCAAACAGACAAATTTTGAAATCCACTCCTTACAAGGGTTCAAGATCCTGTTGCGGGGTAAGATTTTCAATTTTATTTATATATGATTTAAATTTCAACGAAAAGAAAAAAACCATTCCCATGAGTCCCGCATTAATGAAAAAACCTATTTGATACGTATGATAGCAAGCATATATATAACCCATCAGATAGGGGCCTAATAAAGCTCCTCCACCTTCAAACATACTGATGGTGCCATTAATTTTCCCAGCTGATTTCAACCCAAATATTTTAATAATGATTAAGTTATACAAAGAATAAATTCCTCCCCAACTGATTGCCATGATAATAATTGAACCCAAAACGTAGGTTGAATCCATGGTTGAAAGCCCTAGGCTACCTAAAATCATCCCTAAGCAACAAAGTGAAAATACTAAATTCGGGTTGATATAATCGGTAAATAATGAAATTAAAAGTTTGCCAATTCCTGCAATGATAAAGTATAAACTTAAATAATAGCTTGCTTCTTTTTCCGTAAAACCTAAAGATAAAAGATGAAGGAAAATATTCGCAACCGTGCCAACCAAACTATAAAATACAAAAAAACCACAAATACAAATTAACCAAAAGAGGTGGGTTTTGGTGGCTTCCGAATAGCTCATACCTTGTTGTAAAAGCTCTGGATTTTGCTTATCTTCTTCTTTGCCAAGTGCCAACAAATTCATATCACTTGGTGAATTTTGAACTACAAAAATAATGTAAATGAGTATAATTAGCGGAAAAATGGCTAAGATTTGAAAAGATTGTCGCCACCCAAATTCATGTAGTAAATATCGATTAACAGGTGAAAATATGGCACTTCCCATACTCGTACCCGTAAGAACAATTCCTAAAGCCAAACCCCTTTTTTCTCGAAACCAAGAAGAAACCAAAATAATACAAGACACAGAACCCGCAGCAATCATGGAAACGCCTAATAAAAAATGGATAAAATATGCTTCATATTTATTGGTTACAAAACTATAACTAAAAAGGGCAATCGCCAGCATCAAAGCGCCAAAAATAAGCATCTTTTTGACCCTTATCTTATCAATAATTACCCCAGAAATTAGAATGAAAAATAGCGTTACGCCATTAGTAATAGACTCCCTTAATTTCAATTCATCTCTTTGCCAGTGGAATTCATTTAAAAAGGCTCTATCAAATACAGAAAGGGAAGTTGTAGTCAACCCATTGATAATCAACAATATAAAAAGCCCCGAGAAACAGATTATCCAAGGGTAATATTGATGTTTCCAATCAAGTTTTGAGGAAAGTGGTTGAATATTTTTTTGAAACATTCTTAAATTCTATGGGTTCGTAAGTCAAACATATTAAGTAAACTACTATATTTATAGATGGGTTCACCACATTTACCCGAAATATCAAATTACTCATCTAAGGGTGGTGTACTGATCCTATCATAATGGGTCACGTTCTAAGTTAAGATTTTCTTTTATTTTTTTATATTGGTTGGTATAAACTCATACTTAT
>JANPIG010000400.1:0-2329 GCA_031424875.1 Cytophagales bacterium | reverse complement strand
GTATTCATTTTCCAATTATATGGTTTTGCCTACGTACGTGAATTAGAACTGTTGCGTGAGGCAGGTTTTCATCCTTTGGAAGTTATCAGAGCTGCCAGTTTGAAGGGAGCCGAGGCTTTGGGAATGGCTGATAAAATTGGGTCAGTAGAGGTAGGAAAGTTGGCAGATATGATTATTTTAGAAGAAAACCCTTTAAAAAATCTCAAAAATTTGTATGGAACGGGAGCCATTAAACTGACTGAAAATAATGAAGTTAAGAGGGTAGGAGGCGTAAAATATACCATTAAAGATGGCGTAATTTATGACGCTAAAAAGTTATTGGAAGACGTAAAAAAGATAGTAGCCGATGCCAAGAAAAAGGAAGATTTTGAGATTTTTCAGCCTGGATTGGAGAAGAAAAAAACAGGGAAAGTACAGGGGAGTAAGGAGTGAGCCCCAATCTTTGGCACGTTATTTGTTTTTCGATTCATAACCTTACAGAATAGCGTAATAACTATTTCGCCTAAGCAAAAATGAATATGAACAAACTCTTCCACATAGCCTCGGTTGTGGCATTGCTTTTCTTACTTACTTGTAGTAAAACACACGCCCAAGCCAAGTTGAAAGCCGCTAATCGCCAGTTTGAACAACTGAGTTATATTGACGCAATTCGTCTATATGAAGAATTTCTGCGTGATGCTAAAGACCCCGTTACTCGTCAGGAAGGGCTTAAAAAATTAGCTTATTCTTATCGAAAAGTGCAAGATTCTCGGAATGCCGAGCGTGCTTTTGCTGATTTAATTCGTGACTATCCTGATGTTGAAAGCGAAAATTATCTTTATTATGCACAAGCTTTAGCATCCAACCAGAAGTATAAAGATTCTCAAAAATATTATGCAATTTACGGTGAAAAGCAAACCGCCGACCTTCGTGGAAAGCGTCATACTATCGCTTTGATGGACATGAATCGTTTTTACCGTGATTCTTCATCTTATAAAGTTCAGTATCTTCCCATCAACTCACGTCAGGCAGATTTTAGTCCGATGTTTTATAAAGGAGGCTTAGTATTTTGCTCAGCCAGAGACGAATCAGGAGCTTTAAAAAGGGTTTTTTCTTGGAATCAGACTCCGTTTTTAGATTTATATTATGTATCAGATACTTCGCAATTGAGTGTTAAAAATGGTTTGCAAACCGCAGCCTCTTTAGGAGGTATGTCCGCCAGCAGTGCTGATTCTCCAGTAGTTGTACCCGAGGGTAAATTGACTAAGATTGAAGAATTTAGTAGGACTTTGAATACCAAATATCACGAAGGTCCCATGTCCTTTTTTAAAGACGAACAGAAAGTAATCTTAACCAGAAATAACTATAATAAAGGGCGTGCCAGAGAAGCGAAAGACGGTACAAATCGCTTGAAACTTTATTCAGCAGATTTAGTAAAAAATTCTTGGGGAAATGTGAAAGAATTACCCTTCAATTCAGACGAATATTCTTGTGGACACCCTGCTCTCACACCAGATAATACCAAGATGTATTTCGTCTCTGATATGCCTGGAGGGTACGGTGGAACAGATTTATACATCGTGGAATATAATGGTGGAACTTGGGGAACACCCGTAAATTTGGGTAAAGAAGTAAATACCGAAGGCAACGAAATGTTTCCTTTTGTAGATGAAAATGGTAACTTGTATTTTTCATCGGACGGACATGAAGGCTTGGGAGGGTTAGATCTTTTTTATGCCGAAATGAAAGAAAATGTAGCTATTAAAGGTGTAATTAATCTGGGTGCTCCCATGAACTCCGAAAAAGATGATTTTGGTTTAATAACCGACTCAGGACGTAACGCTGGCTTCTTTTCATCAAACCGTAAACGAGGAGTACATGATGATAATATTTATAGTTTTAGACGTGAATGCCGCCCTTTGAATGTGATTGTGTATGATGCCATAACAAAAACGCCACTCGAAAATGTGGATATTAGAAGTGTAATAAATGGTGAAAATCAAGATTTGAAAGTAACAGGTTTAGATGGTTCAACTTCGATATGTTTACAGGCAGAATCAGAATACGAATTCAGAGCCATTAAAGAAGGCTATCAGATGAATTCAATTACGTATTCTACCAAAAGCACAACTGGACAAAAAACCACTTTAGAAATGTATTTGGACAAATCAAACACCTCCGTTTTGAAGGGCGTTGTGAAGTCTGAAATGAACCAAACGCCCATTTCAGGAGTGTCAGTAACCCTTGAAAATCAGAAAGATAAGACCTCGCAGACAGTCGTGACCGGTAAAGATGGAGGTTATGAATTTGAAGTAAAACCTGGGGCTGAACACAAGCTGACGGCTCAAAA
>JANPIG010000399.1:0-3599 GCA_031424875.1 Cytophagales bacterium | reverse complement strand
GGCTTTAGGTATCGGTACATCAGCGGTTTGTATCGTTGCTTATAACTTCTTTACGTCTAAAATTGACGAATTGACTTATAGCGTTGACGAAATCGGTTTGAGTATCAACCAAAACTATGCAACTCACCATAATTAATAGTTATTAGTTTTCGTTAAAAGGTTATTCGTTTCTATCAAAAGAAACTCACAACTCATAATCGCAGCGGCGAACCGCTCACAACTCATAACTAAATTAGATTATGCCAAAAGTTAAAGCAAAACGACAAAGCGTTTCTCTCGACATGACGGCGATGTGCGACGTGGCGTTCTTGCTCCTGACTTTCTTCATGCTCACTGCAAAGTTTAAGCCCGAAGAAGCAGTAACAATTACTCCACCTTCATCCGTTTCAGAGAAGAAATTACCTACGGGTGAAATCATGACGGTTTCAGTAGGTCCAGACGGAGGTATTTATTTAGGAACTGACGATAACAATGCTAAAAAAGTAATGTTGGAAAGAATGGCAAACCGTATGGGAATTACCATTACCCCCACTATGCAGAAAAATTACAATGCTTCTGAATTAGTAGGATATCCAGCAGGTGCAATGCGTCAGATACTAAACATGACTCCTTCTGAAGCGAAAGCCGCAAAATTACTGAAAGGTATTCCTTGCGACTCAGCTAATAATGAACTTTTCCTGTGGGTTAGTTACGCAAAAATTGCGAATCCAGCCCTGAAAGTGGCCATTAAAGGTGATGCAAATTCAAACTACAAAGTATTCAACCAAATAGTAGGTACTTTGCAAGAACAAAATATTAACGTATTTCAGTTGGTAACATCACCAGAAGGTAAGCCTCAATAATTTTATTTTAGTTGTACTCAGTAGTTTTAACCCTGCCTCTCGCTCGAAAGGCAGGGTCTTATAGCCAAAGACGCAACTATTAACTAACAACAAACCCCAAAATGCAATGGCAGAAATAAGTCAAGACGGTGGGGGCAAAAAAGGTGGTAAGAAACGCAGTAAGAAAGCGTCAACTAAAATCGACATGACACCCATGGTGGATTTAGGTTTCCTTCTGATAACCTTTTTTATGCTAACCACGACGTTAGCAAAGCCCGTAGTAATGCAGTTGAATATGCCTGACAAAACGGAGAAAGAAGAAAAAGCAGAAGTAAAAATGTCTGAAACATTGACAGTTATTCCTGATGCCGAGAAAGTATATTACTATCAAGGACTTCCCAACGATGCAGCAACTCAATTGTTAACAACAAACTATTCAAACAAAGGTATTCGTACTGTTTTGTTTGATATGAAACAAAGAATTGGTACAAATTTTACTATCGTAATCAAAGCGGCAAAAACGGCTAAATATAAAAATATGGTAGATTTGCTTGACGAATGTGTTATTACAGGAAACAAGCGTTACGCTATTTTGGAAATTGATCCAAGTACCGAAGAATTGATTAAGAAGCAAGGAAAGTAACATTAAGTATTGAACTTAGAGAATTTTTCTCTTGTTTAGCTTTAAATATCAAAGCAATAAGATTAAAACTAAAAAAATAGTTAAAATAATTTGAAAACTAAAAAAATAGTTTTAATTTTAATCAAAGAAAGATTAAAATACAATTTAGTCTAAAAAGTAGTATAAGTTTAATCAATTATCAATAACAAATTACTTATTAATTGTTTGCCGAAAATTGATAACTGAAACTACTCTCACAGTATTAACATTAGAAGATTATGTCAAACGTAATAAGCCCAACTGCAACCTTGGATGACATTATTTTTAAGAATAAGAACAAAGAATATGGTGCTTATGTCTTAAGAAAAACGTATCCACAGGTAGTAACAAGGTCTCTGTTGGTAGGCATAGCTACTGTTTCCACCCTTTTTGCCTTGTCTTTTGCTTACAATAAAATAGCAGAAAACATAGCAAAAGATAAAACAGAAGTAACGGCTGAGGTAATGAAAATTGACCAGCCACCACCAGAGAATAAAGTACCACCACCACCACCGCCACCACCACCGCCGCCACCACCGAAAGAAATGCCGAAGGTGACGACAACAAAATTCTTGCCTCCTGAAATCAAGAAGGATGAAGAGGTACAGAAACCAGAGCCACCACCAGAGGAGGTAAAAGGTAATACAGCGGCTGAAACAGTGAAAGGTGAAACCGAAACTGAAGCACCACCAGTGGATCCAGATGCAAAACCTGCAAAGGAGGAAGCACCCGTTGAGCCACCCAAACCGAAAGAAGAAGAAATCTTTACAGCGGTAGAGCAACAAGCTGAATTCCCAGGGGGTATGGCTGCTTTTGGTAAATTTTTACAGAAAAATTTGAAATACCCTGCAGCAGCACAACGTGCCAACGTACAAGGTAAAGTATATATTCAATTCGTAGTAAATACTGACGGGTCAATTCAAAATGTTGATGTCTTGAAATCCGTAGGATTTGGTTGCGATGAAGAAGCTGTAAGAGTAATTAAGACTGTACCAAGATGGACACCAGGCAAGCAGTCTGGGCGTGCGGTACGTTCAAGATTCACTATTCCAATTAACTTCCAGTTATCGGAATAATTACCTGAAAACATAATATAAAAGGTGAAAACCTGTCAGGCAACTGACAGGTTTCATTTTTCTAAATAGTTATTAAATTCATGCCAAATAAATTATCCGCAATAGTGTATGCCTTAATGGCGTTATCCTATTCCTTAATGGGAATATTGATAATGCTTTATCCTGAATCTGCCTTTTCAGAAAGATTTCTTCCTAATTATAGATGGTCGTATTATTTAGGAATATTATTAGTAGTTTATGGTGTTTATAGAGCATGGCGAGCTTATAAAAAATTTAAAGACGACAATGACGATGAGGATGAGTACGAATACTATGATGGAAGCAAGGGGTAAAATTGTGGTAGAATATCTTAAAGAGTAATAAACATACAACAAAATAAGACCATGGGGTATTTTAAAAATATAATGTCATTATTACTCTTTGCGGGTGTAATGATATCTTGCGGAGGGGGAAAGGATAAGAACGGTAAGGATTTGGACACGCCAGCTAATGGCGAGATCACCGTTGCGGTTGATGAATCTTTTCAGCAAATAATTGAGGCTGAAAAAGGTTCTTTTGAGAAGACATTTCCATACACAAAGATAAATTTAGTTTACAAACCCGAAGGCGAAGCCGTAGCGATGCTTTTAAACGATAAAGCAAGACTGGCAGTAATCGCTCGTGAATTGGACGAGAAAGAAAAGGCAGTTTTCAAACAAGATGATATTCGTTATAAAAGCTACAAATTTGCGGGAGATGGTATTGCCTTAATCACGAATAAAACTAATCGTGATACTTTAATTACTACCAGCGAATTGGAAGGAATTATGAAGGGAACGAAAAAGAATTGGTCGGGCAGAGATATTGTATTGGTTTTTGATGGTACAAGTTCTAGCAATCTTAGCTTCTTGTTAGATACTTTTAAAATAAATAGAAAGCAATCTGTACTTCTAAATGCCTCACTTTTGGTAGTAGTATTGTTAGCAGATACATTCAAGATTGAACTCCCGTATTATACTATGTATATATAAGTAAAATTTTCAATATTTGAACAAAACATGC
>JANPIG010000398.1:0-1796 GCA_031424875.1 Cytophagales bacterium | reverse complement strand
TGTAGGGCGAAATGGGTTTTGATACAGATTTAGCATCTATTTTGATGGAAATTTGAGCATTTATGGTTGAGGTAAAAAGCAACAAAGCGGGCAAAAAGATTAGCCTTTTCATGGGTTGATAAAATTATTTTAGTGTATTATGTTTTTATTTAGGAAAATATCAATTTCATTTTCTGTATATCCAAAATTCTTTAATATTTCCCATGTATTCTCCCCTACTTCGTGTGGATTATGTTTGAGCGAAAATTGAGCATCTTCCATTTCAAGTGGTATTTTTGGCAATTTAGTCTGAATTCCACCTTGAATAGTTGTTTCAAAAAGGCTGCCACCAGCATTCAGTTGAGGGTCTTCAAATAAATCCTCGGGTTTGGCAATAGGCGCTACTGAAATATCTGCCTGTTCGCATCTACTAATAATTTCTGATTTGGTAAAGCCCTTCATTAATTCATCCACAGCGGATAAAAAACAAACTCTTTCATCAATTCTGCCATTATTGGTTTTTAGCCTTTCGTCCGTAAACCAATCGTTTCTTTCAAAAGCATTGCAAAAACGCTCGCAATGTTTTTCGGAAATGATCCCCACAAATACCTGTTGATTATCTAAAGTATCAAAGGTTTTATATATACTCCATGCACTCACACGAGCGGGCATGGGTGGCACTGGTACCCCTGTGAGGGCAGAAACGGCCATGTGTTGTCCCATCAAAAAGGCAGTTGTTTCAAACAAAGCGGATTTTACAAACTTGCCCTTTCCCGTAATTCCTCTTTCATAAAGCGCTTATATCGTGCCAATTACGCCAAACATTCCACCCGTAATATCTATCACCGATGTCCCTGCACGCAAGGGCTGACCCACAGGTCCGGTCATGTATGCAAGTCCACCCATCATCTGTACGACTTCATCCATGGCGTGGCGTTTTTCGTAAGAGCCAGATAAAAAACCTTTTAAGGAACAATACACTAATTTAGAGTTGATTTTAGACAAAGCCTCACAGCCAAAACCCAATCTTTCCATCGTACCAGGGCCAAAATTTTCGATTAAAACATCCGCAGTCT
Organism: Cytophagales bacterium; assembly: GCA_031424875.1. Taxonomy (GTDB): domain Bacteria; phylum Bacteroidota; class Bacteroidia; order Cytophagales; family Spirosomataceae; genus Arcicella. Next base: position 741 of record JANPIG010000398.1, on the reverse strand, counting down.
CCAACATTTTGAGAATAATCTCACGCCCTTTTTCAGATTTTATATCAATGGCAAGGCTTTTTTTATTGCGATTATAAAAGAGTGATAGCCAATGCCAATGCCTTTGAGTCGGCGGGTAGAATCTCCTTCAAGAGGTTCGATATGAATTACTTCTGCCCCTAAATCTGCCATGATTAGCCCAGCAGCGGGCCCCATTACGGCATGAGTAAATTCAAGAACTTTGATGTTTTGGAGTAGTAAATTTTTCATCAAGTGAAGTTTGTATGCTTACGTATAATACATACCGTTCAATAATTATTTTTTTGTAAATTTAAGAAATAGATTAAGAGATTCATTATTTTGCATAATAATCACTATAAATATAAAATGAGAGGACTCAACAAAGTAACCTTAATTGGAAATCTGGGCAACGCCCCTGCCATCCAGACACTGGAAGGCAACATCAAAGTAGCCAAATTTTCACTGGCAACTACAGAAAATTTTAAGGATACAAACGGGCAAAACCATTCCACTACCGATTGGCATAATATAATCCTATGGCGTGGATTGGCAGATTTGGCAGAAAAATACCTACACAAAGGAAGTTTGGTGTATGTGGAAGGGAAACTAAAAACCAGAAGTTTTGACGACAAAGACGGGCAACGTAAATACGTTACGGAGATTGTGGCTGAACAATTAATTATCCTTGATAAAAAGTCTGATGATAATTTGTGAAATTTCTTAAGCTATTTTCAAGTACCT
>JANPIG010000397.1:0-3886 GCA_031424875.1 Cytophagales bacterium | reverse complement strand
TTGATAAAAAATGGTCGGTTGGTTTACTCACACATGCCAGTACCTTACAAACTAAATTAGATCAAAATAAGGATGGTTTTCTGGATTTGCCACTTTATACACAGTTCAACGGTATAAATCGTTGGAAGTATCAATCAGATGAGATAATGGCTCAGTTTGGTATAAAGGCACTTTTTGAAGATAGAATAGGGGGCCAAGTCAATTTCAATCCTGATACAGACCGTAATACTGGAAAGTTTTATGGCTTTGGTAGTAAGACACAACGCTATGAATTTTTTAGTAAAACTGCCAAATTATATCAGTCAAAACCTTATCAAGGTTTGGGATTGATTGTGAATGGCGTATTTCACGATAACGCTTCCTATTTTGGATTCAAAAATTACTCAGGCACTGAAAAAAGCCTTTATACCAATCTAATTTACCAAAATATTTTGGGTAATACCAACCATCAATATAAAGCGGGATTGAGTTATTTATTGGATGATTATAACGAAAAATATATTGATTCAACCTTCAAAAGAACTGAGTCTGTGCCGGGTGCATTTGTGGAATATACCGAAACTATTCCCGAAAAATTGACGATTGTTTTGGGTGGTAGAATTGATTTTCATAATCTGTATGGAACACGGTTTACCCCCCGTTTTCATGCGAAATATGACTTAAATTCCGAAACTCATTTACGCCTAAGTGCAGGCAAGGGTTGGCGTATGCCCAATGCCATTGCCGAGAACTTTGGAATGTTGGTAAATTCGAGGCAACTCCTTGTAAAAGAAGTAATTAGACCCGAAGAATCATGGAATTTTGGTATAAGTTTGAGCAACGATTTTTACCTTTTTGGGAATAAAGGAACATTAATTTTAGATGCATACCGTACTGATTTTCAGCAAGAATTGATTGTAGATATGGAAAATGCTGATTACGTCAGATTTTATAATTTAAAAGGTCGTTCTTTTTCTAATAGCTTTCAGGCAGAAGTCAATTATAGCTTAATGAAACGTATGGATTTAAAATTGGCATATCGAGTTTTTGATGTTAAAAATGATGTGCAAACGCCCACAGAAGAGCTTACTTTATTGCCTAAACAGTTTGTGAATCGAGATAGATTTCTTTTAAATTGGGCTTATGCTGCCAAATTTGATAAGTGGAAATTTGACTTCACATGGCAATGGAATGGAAAAAGAAGGATTCCCAATACCACGGATGGACATGTTCATTCAGCCACTTCACCAGCGGTTTTTGCTCCTGCTTTTTCTAATATCAATGCCCAAGTTACGAAGGGATTTTTGAAATGGGAGTTGTATGTTGGAGGAGAAAACTTAAACAATTTTACTCAAAAAAACCCAATAATTGCTGCTAATGATCCTTTTGGTAAAAATTTCGATGCATCAATGGTTTGGGGTCCGGTGATTGGACGAATGGTTTATGTAGGAATGAGATATAAAATTAAGTAGCAGTCGGCTTTTGGCAATCGGTTGTCAGCTTAAGGCTTTCAAAATTTTTGTTTGCCCATTGCCGAAAGCCGACTGCTGACTGACGATAGCCAAAATAAAATGAAACAAACAATCAATATATCAGGCATGACTTGCGAAGCCTGTGAGTATAAAATTCAACACGTTTTCTCACAAATTCCAAGCGTAAAATCAGTGATAGCCAAATATTCTGATGATTCTGTAATATTGGAGGCGCAAGAAAAAATTAGCAAAGAAACAATTTTAGAGGCTCTGAAACCTCATTCAAAATATGGATTGATTGAGGGTTCCATCATTAATCTTGATTCAGGAATTGATAAATCCGAAACGCAATCATGGATAAGTCAATATTATCCCTTGCTGTTAATAATAGGATTTATTACGACGGTTAGTTTCTTAACTTCCTTTCATTTAGGGACTTATGAATTGGAACACTTTGAATTGAGAACATTCCTCCATAATTTTATGACTGGATTCTTTTTAGTTTTTTCATTTTTTAAATTATTGGATGTAAAAGCATTTGCCGAGAGTTTTCAAATGTATGATTTACTGGCTGCGAAAGTTCCCTTTTACGGTAAAATCTATCCCTTTATTGAATTGACATTAGGTTTGTTATGTTTGATCCATTTTCAAGAAAAATACGTTTATATAGCAGATATTATCATTATGGGTTTTGGAGCTTTGGGTGTAATTCAGAGTGTAATAGACAAAAGAAAAATTAAATGTGCTTGCTTAGGAACAGTCTTTAATTTGCCTATGAGTACCGTAACCATCATCGAAAATTCAGTTATGGTTATCATTGGAATAGTATTGCTAATACTATAACACGAACTAAAATTCTGTAATAGAATAAGTATATTTTGCTAATATTGTAATACAGAAATTAGTCCGTAATCATTACAAAATATTTAAAATCAATTAATTACAAACAAAAATCATGAAAAACAAGATTATTTTATTCGCCCTTTTATTGGTTTCTATCCTCACGTATGCGGATGTACCCAAGTCTCAAACTGTCAAAATTAAGACTTCTGCTATTTGTGAAATGTGCAAAGAACGTATCGAAAAAAAGTTAGCCTTCACTAAAGGGGTAACCGATGTAAATTTGGATGTGGAGAGTAAAGACAAAATAGCAACTGTAATCTTTAACCCCAAGAAAACATCAGTAGAAAAGATTAAGAAAGCAATCGCTGAAGTAGGATATGATGCCGACGAAATAGTAGCAGAAACGGCAAGTTATGATAAATTGCCAAGCTGTTGCAAAAAAGGTGGGAAAATGGAATAAATCGATGTACGGTTTTCGATGTTCGGTAAATGACTTGTTACCTAACATCGAAATTCCGAACATCAAACTGAGCGACGGTCGCATCGAAAACCTAAAACAACATCTGCCTGGCTGCTACATTCCAACGCATTCCAAAAGAAGCGACTATGTTGGTGTAATCCAATCTATTAACTGCACTGTCGTATTTTCTATTCATAAAATGTCCTTCAAAAAAGAGATTATGCTTGAGCTGATAGGTTGCCTTCAGATCAAAAATTGTAGTAACCGTACTTCTACCTTGACCTATATAATTTCCGTATAAATCATTATAAAGCACTCTACGACTTCTGGTATCATAATCTTTTAAAATATTTGCTCCCCAATTTTCAGTAGCTGTTCGGTCTTCCCCAAAATTTGCGTAGATAACTTTTCCAGTTAATTGCATTCGTTTATGGGGTTGCCAACGAATAACGTGCGACCATTCCTCAAAATTTGCGCCCGAAGGATGAGCTAAGGCTTGATTATAATGCGTATAATTGGCATCATCAAAATGACTATACGTATAAGGGCGAACCATGTTATACTCCACCTGGTAATCTAAATTATCAATACCAAAAACATTAATATATTTTATGCCCGCTTGAACGCCTAATTTTTTTGCCCAATATCCATTCGTTTTTAAAAACTCTTTAGCACTAAATTCATCTAACATTAATTGTCCGTAAAGAGAAAATCTCTTAGCAAAATTGTATTTAAAATCTATTCCAATAAAGGCATTATCGGCACTTCCTTGAAAACTTTCTACAAAACGATAAAAGATTACAGGATTAAGATAGTTTAGGTCAAAACCACTTCCTGTAGTGCTATCTCGTTGAAATACAACACTTTCTGTAAAACCAATATTGAGTTTTTTAGAAACATTTAGGCTCAGATGGTGAAGCGACATATATTTTCTCGGGAAGATTTGGTCGTTTGGTTTGAAGCCTGTGTAAACTAATTGCGTAAAAAGATTTTGGTATTGAAAAATACCCACATTAGTATTCAATTTTAAAAATAGGAGAGGAGCCGCATTATCAGAAAGTAGCAGAGAGCGAAAGCCATTACCGATAATATTTTTATCGTGTCCAAACTGAAGTTGAATGTTTTTGGTAGC
>JANPIG010000396.1:0-6247 GCA_031424875.1 Cytophagales bacterium | reverse complement strand
ATAATTTCAAAATGCCATTGGCTAAATCATTATCCAAATCCTCAGCTTTGGCATAAAAATGAGACAGGGTATTATAGAGCAAATGCGGATTCATTTGAGCTTTCAAAAAGTGTAATTCTCCTTTGGTTTTCTCCTGCAATAGTAACGTATTTAAGCGTACAATTTCATACTGGTCTTCAATAGCTTTATCAATATCATTTTCAACTTCTGGAATAACTTTAAGCATGTCACGTGATATGCCATTAAAAAAATAAGCCACCATAATTGCTTGGACAATCATCACTAACCAAACATTGAAATAACGGCTTACGTTGGGTGGATTTAGCCCTGCTGCCCTCAATTCTGCTTGACGATTTAAGGCTATTGGGTCTTTTTTTAATAGTTTTTCTTCATAAATCTTTACCTCATTCGGGGTCAAAAAATGATACTTATAGTTCATTCCTCTGCTTAATGATATATATAAGAGCGTTGATAATGTAATAAGAAACCAAATAAATGCCGACCTTCTTCCCAGTAAAATAATAGTAATAATAATGAGTGAATGCCCGAAGGCAAAATCGGTTAATAAAGAATCATTGGATGGGTTTCCAAAACCACTCATATTCAAAAAACTCATTGTCATTAATGAAATAACACTTGCAGAACATAAGTAACTTTCAATCTTCTCTGCACCAACAGTCTTTTCAAAAGGTTTGAAAAATTGAATATGTATCTTGCCAATTCTATACAAATTGAAAATCATAGATGAACAATTCGCAATCCAAACAAACGAGTAAACAAATCCCAATAGTGGATGAGGTACAAAATGCCCTGATCCAAGTTTCTCTGAAATTATAAAAATTGGACATAAAACCAGGTATGTTAAATTCAAATAAATAATCAGGTAAACCCGCTTATTTTTAAATGTTGCCCTTAATTTAGTGCTGGCAGCTTCAAGGCTTGTTTTATTTTCCATAATTTAGGTAAAATCAAAAGATGAAACATAAACTTCTCCCGCTTTGATAATAGACTTATCACCATTTATTACTTTAACCATTACATGAGTTTTGACATCCTTTTTCATTGAATTTAACAATCCTAAATTTCCCCTATCTGTGAACACTTTCAGGAATGGAGATTTGCTATCCAACTGAATTAATGCCGAAGTCATGGCGAACTGATGCAATACTCCTTCAAGCAAATCATACAAATAATCTTCATAGCCATTCTCCACAAAAAGCCCCTCAATTGCCAAAAAGTCGTACTTATCAGGGTTAATCAGTCGTTTTATAATGGGGATATGGGGTAATATTTTTAGCAATATTTTGCCACTAATTCCTTCCATTTCCTTAATTTTCCAGCACACGGGGTTAGCTTGCAATCCTGCTACAATAATACCTTTCTCTCTGATAACGAAGTAGTTATCTTGATAATTGATATTCTCAAAAGTCCTTAAAATAGTGGTTGAATTCTGTGATTCAAGTTTGGATAAAATAGTGGGGATTTCAGATTGGGCTAAACGTGAGACATTTTTATTTTGTTTTGGATAAAGGCGTGAGAAAATGATTGTTTCAAGTGTAGAGATTGATTCAAAACCTGATGCCATTGAGATTTTTAAAGAACGAATATTGTTTTCTTCAATATAAGAATAGAAAATAGAAGGGTTCTTGCTATTAGCTTCTATATATTCAGTAGCTATTTTTGTAAGCAATCTACCATAATCATTACCTCGAAACCGAACATCGACTGCAAAATATCGCCCATAATAACCAAGAAAACTCTGCTCTTCAATCATGATTTCACGCTCACAAATGCAACAAAAGCCAATAGTTTCCTCCTTACTTTTTAAGGTGAAGAAGATTGGACTTTTCAAATTTGCCAATTTAACTTCCTGACCTGTATGTTGGTATTTCGGACCTTTCGTTCCATAAATTGTACGTTTCAGAAGGCTGACAACTTCATCATCAAAAGTCTGTCCCACATAAATAGAAATATCAGCTTTATGATAAACTTCTAACGGTTCGACGATTATTTTGTTTAAATGATTCATATCAGATTTGATTTTTGTCCTAAGAATTTATGGATTCGTCCTTATTAAAAAAATATGGATTTCATTATAACTTATTGTAGCAATAATTTTATGTTAATAACACAACATACAAACACTCTTGCAACATGAATATTTTTTGGAAAGACCAAGTCGCTTATGATGAAAATGGAAATTTTCTTGCCATTATCCATCAGTTGCCCGATACTAAATTTTATGGATTTCTCAACTATCCAACGGAGGAAATTGATTTCAGACAATATAAAATCAGAACCAATTCCCTTAAAATGGCAATTGAATTGATTAACGATATATTCAAAACAATCAATGATATATCTGAAATTGAAAAAGTGATGAATACTTCTCAAAACGATACTGACTTACCCACACAATTTTTAGAACTTTTTGCGGAATTTTCGATTCATTGCCCTTGAAATTGCTTTGTCTCTATTCCTTGCTTTCATTTCTTCAATCATTGCCCTAATAGAACTACCGTCTTCGGAAATAATACCACTAAAAATAGACGTTTCAGTTTCATCAAATTCATATACAAATTCTTGTTCAACATTTTCACTATCAACGCTTTGTGATGGTAATTCGTATTTATTTTCAATCAAGTTAGTTAGATTTCTGGCTGAGAATTGACGGTCAATTTCACTGCCTTTTACCCACATTGAAGTACCGTCTTCATGAATTTCACCAAATGAAATCCCCACATTTCGTCCGTTAGAGTCTTCTTTAATTTTCATTTCAATGCCCAAACTTTTCATATTTTCTTTAAATTCTTGTAAAGATTTTGACTCCCCAATCAATTGCTGAATAATAGGCTTAAGTCGCTTCCTAAAATTCTCCTTTGGGTTCAAATCGTATTTCGTTCCCTTCACTATTGTATCATTATACCCATATTTAGTCGTCAAATGGTCAGCGGGTGTTAATTGATACTTTGCAGTAATCTTCTGACAAGCCTGTTTCCCTCGATAACCTTCCATTGAATCATTAAACCGAGTACCATTTTTCATAATCCGATTTGCTACTAAATGGATATGAGGGTGTTGCGTATCGGTATGTAAGAAAGCCACAAATTGCGTATTGGTTAATTTCATTTCTTTAACATAATCCAAGATTATTTTTATCAAAATATCCTTATCCAATCGTTCGGTATCGTCTTTATGAAAACTTAGAAAAGTATGAAAAACTGGTTTCTTGACTTTGAAATTCAACCTTAACTGTTCTTGGAAATCTTCTATTAATTCTTTTGGGTTCAATGTTCCCATATTGCTACATAACACCACCGAATTATCTTTTCTTTCCTGCGTATCTTTCTCACGAATATTATACTCAACGGCACTTTTGAACGAAGCACCAGCGGGATTAATCTTTCCTATCATGGTAGCCTTTTCGATAAGTATTTTTCAAATCCGTAATGAATTGAATTAGAATATTTAGGTCGCCTTCAATCTTCAAATTATTACCCAAATGAATTTGATGCGTAATCTGATTTAAGTTTCTGGCAATACCAGTCAATGATAATATTAGTTGTAAATCCGACTCTGAAAATCTTGGAATAATTAAGCCATTCATAATTAATTCTCTGATTACCTCTGAAATAGTCTGCCCTGATTCAGTTACTAATTTATCTAATTGAGAACGTTCTGTATCCAGCAACTTCACCCGAATCGCCTTCTGATACTTCTCTTTATCTTCTTTTTTAGGAGCTGCCATATTTTCAAAAATTCAATTAAAGAAATTTATATTTTATATAAATACAATTAACGTTAAAAAACAAGCGGGGCGAACTTGAGAGCCGTTATTGTGATAACATTAACACCGCTTGCCTACTTAGAAATTCTTTTTCATTGAGCTACTTGATGGGAAATAAATTGTTAAAATAGCTAAAATAGCTCATTTTAGGAAGAATTCACTAAACGAATACTATCCGACTACTAAACGAGTAACATCCGTACACTAAACGAATAATATTCGACTACTAAACGAGTAATGAATAAAATTTTTATTAAATTTATAAAATATATAAATTATTATTACTATTTTTGATAACTATTTTTGAAATGAATATAGAAAAAGAGGATATTATCATTGCATTTGAGAAATCTATTAGGAATAGATACTACAAATTATTCGATTATTATGAAGATTGGTTTCTTAATAAAAAATACTTGTCCATTGATGTTGCTCATAAGATAAGTGTGGATTTAGGCATTATTATTAAACCTGCTTCTGTCAAGTATATCAGGAGTAAAATTATAAGGAATAGGTTGTTAGAGAAGGCTAATAAATTAGAGAACTTCAAAGTATTAGACAACTCGAAATCTCAAGTGCAATACGGTAAAACTGGAGTAGATCACTTAGACAATTCCATTGCAACCTTTGAATTTAAAGAACCCAAAAGCATTGACCACAATCAGGAAATAGTTACGATTAGAAAATCAAAAAATGAAACAAGTTAATTTTATCATGCAAAATAAAGGCGGTGTTGGTAAGTCAATGCTTACTTATTTATTAGCTTTGAAGCATCAAAAAGACACTTTTGATAATGAAGAAAATCTTGATAAAATACTATTTTCAGATGGTGATATTTTGAATCTGACCACGGATAGACAATGTAAATTTCTGACGATTGCCCATGTAAATTTGATGGATAAAAATCAGAAGTTTCAAAGGGATAAGCTTTTACGTTCTTTGGAGTTTTTTTCAAAAGTTGAGGCTGAAATAATTTACATAGATTTTGGAGCATCGGAAAGTGGACAGTTTCCCGCTTTGGTGTCGCTTGATTATTCGAGCGAGTTATTTCAAGATTTTGCCAAAAATTTCGAAATTGAAATTGTGGTCAATGTGGTAGTAGCGGGTGGAACTTCTTTCATCCCCTGCACTGACTATTTGAAAAATGTGGTGGCTGCCTTGGAACATAGAATTCAGGTAAAAGTTTGGGTAAATGATTGGACTTTCAAGAACGATACGCCCGAAACTTTGGTGGAATTATTCAACTATTGCCAGAAAGAAAATATGGTAATCAATCGCTTTGGGAATTTTGATACGGATAGTTCGGTTGGGTCAGAAATTATGAATAAAATTAAGGTCGGCTGTGGGTTTAATGACTATGATTTCATCCATAAAATGTCTCTCAGAAAGGAATTGGATAGATTATGAAGAACCATGAAACGAAATTTTCCAAGGAAGAAATCCTCCGAATTCGAGGAGCTTATACCGCTAAATACGGAATTATTCCCGATGACTCTTTGACTTTGCTTTTATGTGAGCTTCATGAGATTGGAGTCAATTTTGGAAAATCAGGCAATACCTATCAAATCAATGGATTTTGGGCAGCTTTTGCTTTGGGATTAGGTCGATTCGGTATGGCGGCAGTCGTATTTTTCAGCTTGATTTTACTATTCATTTCCCGAAATTATTACGGTAGTGTTGAGCGAATAGAGCAATACAATCTCGTGAATAATCTATTAGATAAATACCCGAATATCACTGATTTTGAGGATTTTATGAAAGACTCCAAACGAGTGAATAATCCACAAGGATTGCCTAATGGAACGTATCTAATCTTCAAAGTTTCGAGCAAAATTAAAGAAAGTTTTAAATCTTCTACGCAGGGAATTATAGATTCAGATAGTACGGTTTATGTACCGCTATATTTCAAACTGAAAAGCAATTAGAATTTCTTTTGAAGCATTCCAATAATGAGTAAAAGAATCAGCATTACAAAGAATTTTGCGTTGGCTGAGAAATGGAGATTCAAGGGTTTTTCAATCAGAAATCGGTGTGTCAAAGGAAAAATGAATAGAACGGCAAGTACACAAACAAGGCCAATGGCAGTCTTATGAAACAAAAAGAATTGGTCATAACCATAAGCCAAAAAGCCAATAGCAACGATAAATCTGATAATATCTGCCCCTGAAATATTCATAGAAAAATGAAGTTTTTATAACTTATAAAGATAACGATTCTTTCAATTTTATCCATACATTTTTATCTAAAATTATGATAATTTATAAAATATTTATGCAAATATTATCCATATTTTATAATAAATTTATTTTAAAATAGCTTTCAAATAACTGTTTTAGAATATTTTCAATTTATGAATAATTATACGCTATATTTTTTTTGAATAGATATTTATAAATATTATAAATTTATTTAATATGACTTTAACTTTATTCAATATGATTTCGCTTACCGCCATCATAA
>JANPIG010000395.1:0-3980 GCA_031424875.1 Cytophagales bacterium | reverse complement strand
GTTTAATAAAGCTGGTGAGATTTGTAAAAGTATGGATATGAAATTTGGATACCACAATCATGACTTTGAATTTAAAGAAACTAACGGCGAGATGTTGTATAAAACGTTGTTAGACAATACTGATAAAGGCTTGGTAACATTTGAAATGGATTTGTATTGGGTAAAATTTGCTAAACAGATGCCACAAGATTGGTTCCATAAATATCCAAATCGTTTTACACACTTCCACGTAAAAGATCATGATCCCGTGAAAAATGTTAGTGTGGAAGTAGGAGAAGGAGATATTAATTTCCAAGAGATTTTTAACGATAAAACATCAGGTGCAAAATATTATATCGTTGAATTAGAAGCTTACAAGCGTACACCTATGGAAGGTGTTCAAATTAGCTTAAATAATTTGAAGAAGTTAAAGTTTTAAAAAAGTTAAAAAGTTAAAGAGTTATAGTTGTTAAAAAGTTTTTGGCCAAATCCAAAACTTTTTAACTGCTCTAACTCTTTAACTTTTATAATTCAAACACCATGAAGAAAATATTAATTGCTGATGATTTACATGAAAATATCTTTCCGATGTTAACGGAATTGGGCTTTGAGGTAAATTATCAACCCGATATAAAACGTGCTGAAATCTTAGAAATTATCAAAGATTATGAAGGACTCTTGATTAGGAGTAAAACCAAAATTGACCGTGAGTTTGTATCATTTTGTTCAAATTTGCAATTCATTGGTCGGGCAGGGGCTGGCTTGGATTTAATTGATTTACAGGCAGTAGAAGAAAAAAAAATCAAAGTTTTTGCGGCTAATGAAGGAAATTCTGATGCAGTGGCAGAACACACAATAGGTATGCTACTGATGCTTTTCAATAAATTGCATTTTGCTGATGCGGAGGTGCGGAAGGGAATTTGGCATCGTGAAGAAAACCGTGGGATTGAACTTTGTGGGATGACCGTTGGAATCATTGGTTATGGAAATATGGGCAAAGCCTTATCACAAAGACTAATAGGCTTTGGCGTGAAAACCTTAGCTTTTGATACAGATGCTAAAAAAATATTAAGTGAAGAGTTTTTTGCTAAAAGAGCCACAATTCAAGATATTTTTGAACAAGCAGACGTAGTTTCAATTCATGTGCCACTCACTGATGAGACTCGAATGATGATCGATGAGAATTTTATTAATCAATTCAAAAAAAATATTTTTTTAATAAATACCTCACGGGGAGAAGTTGCTTCTACGAAAGCAATTTTAAAGAGCTTGCAACTTGGAAAAATTAGAGGTGCCTGTTTGGATGTATTAGAAAATGAAAAATTGTCACTACTTACACCCGAACAAAAGGAAATATATAGCCAATTATTTCAACAAAAAAACGTTATACTTACACCCCACATTGCAGGTTGGACAGTAGAAAGTTATCGCAAAATTAATGAAGTTTTAGTTAGTAAACTTAGGGAATTGAGAATTACGTAATTAAGGATTGGTCACTTATAAATTGTATATTCATTGTTGCTTAGAGCCTTTGTGTGTGCGTGGCAAAAATAAAAAATAGAGCCTTCAAAATTAGCTGGCAAAATTAAAATATAATATGAAAAAACTGCTGATAATGTATTTTTGCTTGATATTCAATAACTTACAGGCTCAGAATAAACCCTATTCTTTATTTTTGATTGGCGATGCAGGTAATAATATTGAGCAAAATAAAGTTCATAAAACCCTTCAAAAGCATCTGGAAACTACTACAAATGGTGGTGTCGTTTTCTTAGGAGATAATATTTATCCACGAGGATTGGATGGTTCGAAAAATGCTGAATTGAAATTATTGACGCAACTTCACACCTTAAAAAATTTCAAAGGAGATTGGTACTTTATGCCAGGCAATCATGACTGGGCAAAGGGACGTTGGAAAGGGTATGTAAATGTGATTAGACAAGCTAATTATATCAACAAATATGCTAAAGATTCCTTAGGTTCTGCTCAATTGAAACACTTTTTTCCTGAAAATGGACTGCCTGGACCCACAGTCCAATATATAGGAAATATGGTTTTGATTTTTAATGATTTGGATTGGTGGTTGCATCGCCAATTTTTCCATAAAGTTGGTAAAGATGGAAGTTACAAAAAGGATGAATTAAAGTATTTTTTACGACTTGATTCTATTCTAACAGCAACCGAAAAACAGAAAAAGGTGCCTATATTTTTATCACATCATCCCATGGTTGATTATGGACAACATGGTTATCATAAAGATAAAATGTTTGTATATGCTTTGGCTACTTATACGCCCTTTAGTATTTTTAGACCTTTAGGACTGAACCGTGCTTTCATGTCAGAAATGAACGGTTCACGCTATCGAAATTTAGCACAAAGTATCTATGCTGTTCTGGACAAACATAAAAAAGTTATTGCTATTGCAGGACATGAACACAATCTGCAAGTTATTCAACGGCCTAATAATTTATTTCTAATAAGTGGCTCTGGAAGTAAATTGACACATCTCAAGCGTGAAATATTACAAAAAGACTGCTTATTTTCCGCCAGCAAACCAGGATTTATGGAATTGATTGTTAACCCAGACGGTTCTTATCATTTAAAAGTTTGGAGCGATGATGATAAGATTTTGTATGAATTTTGATAAACTAATTAAGCCCATTCTCCTCAACATTTTATGTTAAAAATATCTCATTCCCTTCTTTTTTTTTTATTTCTGATAAACTCTTATGCCCAACTACCAGCGCATGAATGTGCTACGGGGAAAATAATTTCCTTTCAAAAACGCCAACAAAATGAACGATTGGCAAGTATGCAGGCGGCTGACAATAATATTGATGTAACCTATTATAAACTCAATTTAGGCCTAACTTATTCACCCAAAAATATTAAAGGCGAAGTAACAATTTATGCTAAAACTAAAACCTCAAACCTCACTCAAGTAGTAATAGACTTACAAAATGCCCTCACTACTGACTCGGTTAAATTGGGTAATAAACGAGTTATTTTCTCGCATCAAGACAATCAGATAAAGATTCAGTTAGATAAAAATTATGCTGAAAATCAAGCCATTAGTCTAACCATTTATTATCATGGCACACCCGCTGATACAGGACTGGGTAGTTTTGTTTTCGGCACTCATAATAGTAATAGAGATTTAGCAATATGGTCGCTCTCTGAACCGTATGGTACTTCAGATTGGTTTCCATGCAAAAATGCGGTTGATGATAAGGCAGATTCCAGCGATGTTTGGATAACAGCCGATAAATATTTTGTATCGGTTTCTAACGGAATATTACAGAAAACTCTTGATAATCAAGATGGTACACGCACTTATCAGTGGAAAAACCGTTATCCCATCGCTCAGTATTTGATTTCCATTGCTTGTACTAATTATGAATTATATACAAGCTCTTACAAATATGATGCAATTAACGAAATGCCAATTACGCATTATATTTATCCTGAATCCCTCACAAATGCTAATAAAGTTGCGCTCGATAAAACAGGCTTTATGTTGGATTTATTTTCAAAAAAATTCGGCCTATATCCCTTCATTAAAGAAAAATACGGTCATGCTCAGTTTGGTTGGGGTGGAGGTATGGAACATCAGACCTGTACATCTATTTCCAGCTTTGGCGAAACGTTAATTGCCCACGAACTTACTCATCAATGGTTTGGCGACAAAGTAACCTGTAAATCTTGGGAACATATTTGGGTGAACGAAGGCTTTGCTTCTTATGGTGAATGTCTTTATACGGAGGCTGTTGCGGGAAAACCTGCTTATGATGCCTATATTAATAGTTTTATGACAAGCGCCAAAATTGCCCGTGGCACCATTTATGTCCAAAATGTTAATAATATCAACGAAATTTTTAATTCTGCCAGAACCTATCGTAAAGGTGCGGTCGTGATTCACTCGCTCAGAGGCATTGTAGGTGATGATAAATTTTTCAAGATTCTTCAAACTTATATGGCTTCCAAAAATGCTTATGGAAATG
>JANPIG010000394.1:0-5073 GCA_031424875.1 Cytophagales bacterium | reverse complement strand
AATATCAAATCCGAGGATAAACCCTAATTTTCTATGTACTTGAAAAATACCATAAAAATTATGAAAATATCGCATCAAACGAACACTGTCGGGCGAATCACTACCAACGAACGAGCTACTGTTAAGTGTAATTTTGTCAGTAGGTTTGTAGGTAAGTTGATGTCCAAAAGCCGGCATATTATTTCCATCTACTCGCTGAATCCGCTGCCATCCGTTCAGCACCAAAGCACTCAAAAACCATTTAGAATCATCTGAAGCATATGAAACCTTCGCTCCACTTTCATAATAGGGGGAATTATCGGCTAAAATACTTCGACTCAGTGTCCAACAATCTTTACTAATGGCACTCTCAAAACCAAGGTGTGAAGCAAAGATTCCTGCATCAAGCCAAATATTTTTGTTTTCAGAAACCTTTACTCCTACGTTAGCTTCCAAAATATTTTTAAAAACCCCTGGTTCGGCTGCAAGATTGGCATTGGCATACGTTCCTGTCATCAATGCAAGATTAGCTCTCACTTTATTTTTTTCATAAGTAGCTTTCAAAAAACCTAAATTAAGGTTTATTTCATTATGCCTATTATGCGAATATACAAACGATGGTAATGTATGGTTGACAGGATTACCGAAATCGTACACATAATATGTTTCAATGTAACCAGTGAAAGTCACTGGAGATTTGGTACTATCAGTTTGTGCAAATGCTGCTGTAAAAAAGCAGCTTAAAAATATTACAAGTTGAGTTTTCATTAAAAAATTATTTTAGATTATCCAAAGCCAAATTCAATTTCAAAACATTAACTGTTTCAGTACCGAAAATGCTTAGCAAAGGTTTATTTGTTTGATTATCAACCAATTGAACAAGTCCATTTTTTGATAAGTTACGAATTTTTGCAATTCTATCTACTTGAACTAAAGCCGCTTGGGGTGAAATGTGTGGATCTAATCCACTTCCCGAAGCAGTTACCAATTCAGCTGGAATTTCAGATTTCTGAACGTTTGGATTGTGAACCATAAAAGTATCAATCCGGGCCTGAATATCCTTTAAATAATGAGGGTTTGACGGTCCTTTATTAGAACCCGCAGAACCAGCAGCATTATAATTTACTGCCGATGGGCGACTATAAAAATAATGGTCTTCGGTGAATTTTTGACCAATATTATCAGCTCCTACCACCTTGCCATTTTTTTCAATAAATTGTACTTTACCTTTATTAGGAGCAAATTGGGCAAAGCCCAAAACCACCAAAGGATAAATAACTGCAAGAAGCATCAAACACAAAAATGTGAGTTTCAACGCTGGAAATAATTGAGTTTTCATAATTTTTAATTCTTTATAAGATTCAGATTTGACAACTTGCGAAAAGTTGCAACATTAAAATTTGTCAAATCCTTTATTTTTAAGTACTTAGACAAAATTTGAGACTAAAAGGTCAATAATTTTTATACCTATAAATGGAATAATTATTCCTCCCAATCCATAAATCAGCAAGTTTCTACGAAGCAAAGCACTTGCACCAATGGGTTTATATTCAACACCTTTCAACGCCAAAGGAATTAAGGCAGGAATGATAATGGCGTTAAAAATCACAGCTGATAAAATTGCACTTTCAGGAGAATGAAGGTTCATAATATTTAATCCCTTCAAAGCTGGAATACTGGCAATAAATAATGCTGGTACAATAGCAAAATACTTAGCAACGTCATTGGCAATTGAGAAGGTTGTAAGCGTTCCACGAGTCATCAATAACTGCTTTCCGATTTCTACAATTTCAATCAATTTAGTAGGGTCATTGTCCAAATCTACCATGTTTCCTGCTTCTTTTGCCGCCGCTGTGCCTGAGTTCATGGCTACTCCCACATCTGCCTGTGCAAGGGCGGGGGCATCGTTTGTACCATCGCCCATCATGGCTACCAATTTACCATTGGCTTGTTCAGCACGGATGTAGTTCATTTTATCTTCTGGTTTTGCTTCCGCAATGAAATCATCAACCCCTGCTTTTTCGGCTATATATTTGGCTGTCAGAGGATTATCACCAGTTACCATCACCGTTTTTACACCCATTTTTCTCAAACGCTCAAAACGTTCGTGAATACCTGATTTAATAATATCTTGCAATTCTATCACGCCCAAAACTTGCTCATTTTCAGTTAGTACTAACGGTGTTCCACCATTACTGGCAATCGTTTTTACTCGTTCTGCAATCTCGGTTGGAAACTTATTTCCCGCCTTTTCTGAAAGATTTCGCATAGCATCAAAAGCTCCTTTTCTGATTCGTAAACCATTGCCTAAATTTACTCCCGAAGAACGAGTTTCTGCTGTAAATTTGATAAATTTAGTATCGTTAGACAAATTGGGAATCTCTGAACCTTGGCTACTACTCAATTCAATAATAGACTTTCCTTCTGGCGTTTCGTCCGATAGTGAACTCAACACAATTGCACTTCTAAACCGCTGATTTTCAATATTATGAGCTGCATAAAAATTGGTTGCCTTTCTATTTCCAATGGTGATAGTTCCCGTTTTATCCAATAATAATACGTCAATATCACCCGCAGTTTCAACGGCTTTTCCTGATTTTGTGATGACATTTGCCCTCAAAGCTCTGTCCATTCCCGCAATACCGATAGCTGATAAAAGTCCCCCAATTGTAGTAGGAATTAGACACACAAATAGCGAAATAAAAGCGGCAATTGTAATGGGCGTGTTGGCATAATCCGCAAAGGGTTTAAGCGTTACACACACAATAACGAAAATCAAAGTAAAGCCAGCCAAAAGGATGGACAAAGCAATTTCGTTCGGTGTTTTTTGGCGTGAAGCACCTTCTACTAAAGCAATCATTTTATCCAAAAAACTCTCACCAGGTTCAGTGGTTACGATAACTTTAATTTTGTCAGAAAGAACCTTTGTTCCACCAGTTACTGATGATTTATCACCGCCCGATTCCCGAATTACTGGTGCAGATTCACCCGTAATTGCAGACTCGTCAATAGTGGCTAAACCTTCTATAATCTCACCATCAGTTGGAATAATATCTCCTGCATCGCAGACAAAAACGTCGCCTTTTTTCAATTCCGAAGAACTAATAATTTGAACTTCATTAAGATACATATTACCTACGGTTTTGATAATTTTAGCGGGTGTGTCCTGACGAGTTTTCCTTAGTGAATCCGCTTGGGCTTTTCCTCTTGCTTCGGCAATGGCTTCGGCAAAATTGGCAAATAATAAAGTAAGGAAAAGTACAATAAAAACGGCTAAATTATAGCCAAATGAACCTTGTGAGCTATCTTTTAGGCTAAAAATAGTTACAAAAAGCATTATAATTGTTCCTAATTCAACCGTAAACATTACGGGATTTCGGAACATTATTTTTGGATTTAATTTCACAAAAGAGGCTTTTAAAGCTTCTGAAACCAGCTCTTTTTGAAATAAAGTATTTGATTGATTTTTCATTTTTTGAATTTCAATTATGAAATATATTAAGTATTTGGTATTGAGTATCTGATTCAAAACGTGCTTACTTTACGGAAGCCTTCGGTGAAAACCGAAGGCTTCCGTTTGAAAGTAATACGCAATCAACTAAATCCCAATCCTTACTTACTCCTATTTTATCGTAAAATATTCTGAAATTGGTCCAAGGGTCAAGGCTGGGAAAAATGATAGGGCAGCCAAGATAAATATTACTGCAAAAATCATTAAACCAAAGGTTGCGGTGTCGGTTTTGAGCGTCCCTGCACTTTCGGGAATATATTTTTTATTCGCTAATATTCCCGCAATAGCAACTGGACCAATTATTGGTAAAAAACGACTAATGATCATCACAACTCCACAGGTTACATTCCACCACACCGTATTGTCGCCCAAACCTTCAAAACCCGAACCGTTGTTAGCCGCCGATGAAGTATATTCATAAAGCATTTCCGAGAATCCATGAAAGCCAGGATTATTCAACCAACCAATGTCTGGTTGACCCACGAAAACGTAAGATGAAAGGGCTGTTCCTGCCAAAATCATGAGTGGGTGCAACAAAGCAATAATAGTCGCAATCTTCATTTCTCGAGCTTCAATTTTCTTGCCCATAAACTCAGGGGTGCGTCCGACCATCAAACCTGAAATAAACACAGCAATGATAATAAAGATATAAAAATTGAGAAAACCTACGCCTACACCACCGTAGAAGGCATTTACCATCATACCCAAGAGTGTAAACATACCAGTCAGCGGTGTAAAACTATCGTGCATGGCATTGACCGAACCGTTGGAAGTAACCGTGGTGGCAATTCCCCAATAGGCAGATGCGGCTGGTCCGAAACGTACTTCTTTGCCTTCCATACTTCCCAAATTTTGCGTAATTCCCATTTGCGAAATGGCAGGATTGCCTTTCATTTCTAAATAAACTGATGGGAACAAAAAGAGCAAAAAGCCGAGTGTCATTACGCCAAAGATTGTCCACGCTAATTTTTTACGGTTTAGATAAAATCCTAAGGCAAAAATCATGGCAATAGGTATCAATAAAATACTGCCTACTTCTACGATATTTGTTAAATAATTGGGGTTTTCAAGTGGGTGAGCCGAGTTTACACCAAAAAATCCTCCACCGTTTGTACCAAGTTGCTTTATTCCAATCATTGCCGCTGCTGGTCCACGAGAAACCTGAACTGTATCGCCTTGCATGGAAATAAAGTTGGCTTTTCCCTCAATATTCATAGGTGTTCCATTGAATAAAACGATTAGACTAACCACCAATGAAAGTGGTAATAAAATACGAGTACATGATTTGAGGAAATAATTATAAAAATTACCGAGACCTAATCCTTGAACACCAGAAGTTGAATATTGTGAGTCCATTTTTGACTCCTTCATTTGAAATTGTGGGATTGGAGCTATTGCCTTAAAAACAACAGCACAAATTGCCATACCTGTACCCGCAGAGACAAACTGAAAGAACATCAAGCCAACTATTTGACTTAAATATGAAGCCCCAGATTCACCAGAATAGTGCTGCAAATTAGTATTTGAAACAAATGAAATGGCAGTATTAAAAGCCAAATCCGCAGTCATGGAGATGTTCCCAT
>JANPIG010000393.1:0-7741 GCA_031424875.1 Cytophagales bacterium | reverse complement strand
GGTTCAACGATTTCAACGGAGCAAACGCCCGACCCACAAAATGAAGCCGAACGTTTGACAATTTATGCAGCATTGGAAAAACACGACCGTCTATTACAACGTCATAAAGAAGGTTGGGAAAAACTTTGGACTTCAGACATCAAAATTGATGGCGATCCTGATGCCCAACGTGCCGCCCACTTTGCGATGTATCATTTGTATTCTTTCTGTCGTGAAGGACAGGCGTACAGCCTTTCACCCATGGGACTTTCGGGCTTGGGGTATAACGGACACGTGTTTTGGGATACCGAAATTTGGATGTACCCAGCCATCTTAGTTTTACATCCAGAAATGGCAAAATCATTGTTGGAATATCGTTTTGAAAGAATGGAATCTGCCCGTAAAAATGCTAAATCGCATGGTTATAAGGGTGTAATGTTCCCCTGGGAATCAGACGATGCGGGACAGGAAGCCACGCCAGTTTGGGCTTTGACGGGACCTTTCCAACACCACATTACAGCAGATATTGGTTGGGCTTTCTGGAAATATTTTGAGGTAACGAAAGACAAAGAATGGCTCAGAACTCGTGGTTATCCGATGTTAAAAGAAGTAGCAGATTTCTGGATAAGTCGTGCCGAGAAGGGTTCTGACGGGAAATATCATATCATCAACGTGGTCTGTGCGGACGAATGGGCTGAAAATGTGGACGACAATGCCTATACCAACGGCATGGTAAAAGAAGTCTTGGATTTTGCGATGGATGCGGCAGATGAATTAAAAATTATACCCAATCCGAAGTGGGAGGAGGTGATGAACGGCTTAGTGATTTTGAGAAATGCCGATGGCGTAACGAAAGAACACGCCACTTACAACGGTGAAATTATCAAGCAAGCAGATGTAAACCTACTTTCGTATCCAATGCACCAAGTAACCGACCCCGTTTTGATTAAGAAAGATTTGGATTATTACGAAGCCAGAATGTCCCCCGATGGACCTGCAATGTCTCAGGCGATTTTGTGTATTCTGCACGCCCGCCTAAATAATACTGACAAAGCGTATGAACTGTTCACCAAAAGCTATAAACCCAATGAAGTGCCACCTTTTGGCGTATTGGCAGAAACGGCAGGAGGCACAAACCCCTACTTTGCCACAGGGGCAGGCGGATTTTTACAAACCATTCTAAACGGTTTCGGAGGTCTGAACATCGGCGAAGAAGGCATCGAACAAATCAAAGACATCAAACTGCCAAAGTCTTGGAAATCTTTGACGATTACGGGGGTTGGGGTTGAGAAGAAGACTGTGACGGTGATTAATGGGAAGTAGAATAGAAACTCTCAATCATTCGCTCGCATTTTGCGAGTGACTTCTATTAACAGGCTTTCAGCCGAAGATAGCCCAGAGGACTATGAATAGTCGTCACTCCCAAAATGCGAGCGACTGATTGAAAACACGTTTAAAAGCATTTAGTGATGGTATTTTATCCATCAAAATCACCCTCATGTTCTTTTGAAAATGCCCGAATCCAAGCTTCTCCTCCAAAAAACTATCCATAATATCTACCCTCTCAAAGATGAGGATTTTGAGCAATTTTATGCCTTGCTAAAACCCTTTTCTGCCAAAAGAAAAGAGGTTTTAACGCTTGCGGGTACGGAAGAAAAGTATCTATATTTCGTAGTTGAGGGATTGCAAAGGATGTATTATTTGGATGAGCGAAACCGAGAAGCTACTTTGCTTTTTACTTACTCAGGCAATTTTGGAGGCGTTTTAGATTCAATGATGAACCATAAAACTTCCAAATTTTATTATGAAACCCTCAGCCCATCTACTTTCCTCAGAGCATCTTTTCAACAAGTAGAAACATTAGCAAAAAGCAATCCCGAAATAGAACTATTGATAAAGAAAGGGCTTATTGGAGCTTTTTCAGGGGTTTTAGAAAGATTAGTCGAGATTCAGTGCTTTTCTTCCGAAGAGAAATTTAAGCAATTATTAGAACGAAGTCCACACATTTTGCAAATTGTTCCTCATAAATATCTTGCAAATTATATTGGAATTGATGCCAGTAATTTCAGTAAGTTGGTGAATTCTGTGAAAATATAAATCTTGGTAAATACCAATATTTCTTAAAAAATACTCCTTCAAATTTGTGAAGTAAATTTCAATTTTTAAAATCACAAATTCATGGAAACGATTGACAAATTATCTCTTCTAAGCAATTTAGAAAATCAAGTTGACACTCATCTTCAACAGGCAATTCAGAAATACCAAAATTTAAGCAATGAAATTCTTCTAAAGTCTTCTGAATCAGGCGGTTGGAGTATTGCAGAATGTTTAGAGCATTTAGTGAAATATGGTGAATACTACTTACCATCATTTGAAAAAGGGTTAACAAATAGTGTTGATAACAATCAAAATAAGATTTTGAAAAGCACGTGGTTAGGTCGTAAAGCCATTAATTCAATGAATCCAGAAGTAGGAACTAAAAAGTACAAGGCTTTTAAAGATTATATTCCAACGAAGCAGTCTGACGGAAGAGCAATTGTTGCTCAATTTATAAATCAACAAGAAAAGTTATTGCAAATTTTAAGAATTGCCAGAGCGAAAGATATTCAACAAATAAAAATACCAATATCAATTGCTAAATTTCTTAAACTAAATCTGGGTGATGCTTTACAATTTTTAATAGTCCATAATGAGAGACATATTCAACAAGCAAATCGAAATTTGTAAATTTTTATTCATTGCCATTATGTGGTTCACAACCCTTGACTCAACAGCACAACCAAAAAGTGGTTTCAAAAATACTTGGGTATTTATGGTGGGCGTGTTGGAATGGAAAGACCATGAAAACTTTGCTTCCTTCGATAAAACCAACCGAATTGATGCTAAAATTGTAAAGTTCTTTCAGCAAAATGGCTTGCCCAATGACCATATTTTATACTTAAAAGACAAAGCTGCTACTACTGCTGCCGTCAGAGAAGCCTTTGTTTCCTTTTTAAGAAAGGCGGGGAAAAATGATGATTTGTTCTTTAACTATTGCGGACATGGATACAGAAACGCCTCCGATAAAGTTTGTTTTGCCAATTATAAAGGGGATGATTGGTCGGTGGAGGAAATCGTAAAAACGGTAGATAAAAATTTTGCGGGCAATACCGCCATTTTTACTTCCGATGCTTGCAATTCTGGAGCGTTGGTCAAGGAGGTGCAAAAATACAAAAATCGTAATTATGCGGCTTTGGCTTCCGTAGTGCCACAAGATTTATCTACGGGTAACTGGACGTATTCCAATGCTCTATTATACGGATTAAAAGGCAAGAATTTTGTCGATAAAAACAACAATGGTGCTATATCGCTTCAAGAATTAGCTGAATATATTGATGAAGAAATGGCGATTGTGGAAGGACAAAAATCTCACTACTATATTCCAGAATCCCTGAAGTCATGGTTGATTGCCACGGATATTCCGAAGAAAAAAGATTTACGTATTGGTGAAAAAGTAAATATAAAATATGGTAAAACAGACTATCTAGGCTTCATTACCAATGCCAAACCCGATGGAATGTATAAAGTTCTCTTTTACAGTTATGCCAATGACGAATCGGAATGGTTGCCAAATTCGAGGTTAGTGCCTTTGATGACAAAGCCCGCATTTACCGTAGGGAGCAACGTAAAATCTTATTGTATTATCGAAAAAGGCTGGTTTCCCGCCAAAGTCTTGAAAACTTTCTCAACGCTACATTACGTTCATTATGATGGTTACGATAAGAAATGGGACGAATGGGTATCCCCTGATTTGATAAAGAAGCTGAAATAAACTTGTTGACTATGTTGATTTTTTTTACTTACTGGTACAATTCTTTAACAATTATCTACAACAAAAAATTAATAAAAACCTCCATATCAAACTAGTAAAATTATGATTGTAATATCTCACCAAAAAGGCTGGAAAATCATTAATCAGCGCTCTCACGGACTTTTAGCAGCCATGTTGGCTTATCAATACGATATTGATTTACCTAATGATATCATAGTTCCCGCCATTATTGCCATTGCTGAACATGACGACGGTGTTGAAGAAACTACTCAGCATAGAAATCTTACTAAAGCAGGCGCTCCCAGACATTTCTTAGTAGATGATGGTTCAGAAAAAGTAGATTTGACCCAAAAAGTGAACGTCATGGAAATTTCTAGTTCCAAAAGCCAGTTAAATGCTTTGCTGACTTCCTTGCACATGGAATTTTTGTATAGTGATAGTCAGGGTGAGGATAAAGAATTGGATGCTTTTTTAAAAGACCAAGAAAAATTCAGAAAAGACATATTGAAAAACTTAAATATTGACAAAAAATATGCTGAACGATTATACCGTTTTGTAGAGTGGTGTGACGCTTTTTCTTTGTTAATTTGTATGGATAAAATTCAACCCGAAGGTAGAAAAATGGAAATATCCAAAAGCCCAGATGGGGATATGAACCAGACTTATTATAAGCCTAATAATGAAATTACCGTAGAGCCTTGGGTCTTTAAAAATGAAACTTTCAAGGTATTTTATGAATATAAAATTCTTAAACAACTAAAGTTTAATTCTATTGAAGAGTTTAATGATGTGTGTAAAAAAACACCCGTTCAAAGACAAGAATTTATCTTTTCAAAATAGGTTTAATTTGTTGATAGTCAAGTATATATCATGAATTTTCGACAAGGCTTAGTAATGTTATTTGCTAATAAATATTTTATCAACTTAGCCCTGCCACGGATAATTTTCTTATTTAACAAACTTCAAAAAATATAAAAAAATGAAAACTAAAATTTTAACGCTCTTTATACTTTCAATGATTCTATTATCTTGCGGAGAGAATGCAGAAGTAAAACAATTGAAAAAAGAAAATGCCCTTTTAGTTGAGCAATTGAATGCCTTAAAAGCAGGTAATTTAGGTAAATCCCCTAAATATATTTTGAAACTTCGCCTGAAACAAGCACACTTTTCGTTGAGTATAAAAAAGCATATCAAAGATGCCGTTAATGCTATTGATTTTGAAATGCCTGTGGATAAGGAATTTTACGATTCAGTTTCAGAAGGCACTGAAATTATTGATAAATTCAGATTCGGGTCATTCGTTTTGGGAGGCAGTTTTGGCGATTGGGAAATGACCGTTAAGGGCAAAGAAGTTAGATAATTTGTACGAAGAAAAATGCAGAAAATGTTAAGTGATGTCAGTTTAAGTGGTGTCAGTTTCTCAAAACTGACACTTATGGACTCTCAAATCCATGAAAAGGCCATTCAAAAGCAACTCGTTCTATATCCGTGGCGTGTGTCCGCACTTGTCAATGTACAAAAGCAATTTTATTATCCATGCAAAGTATCCGCACTCGTCAAAGTACGAAAGCAACTTATATTACTATGCTTATTCTACTTCCAAAGTGTTACTGTACCAGCTCAAATCGGAACTTGGAAAACGCATTTTAACTATCTCAATACCAAAGATTTAGCCATTGTTGAAAATAAGATTTATGCCGTTTCTGAAAACGGATTTTTCTATTATGATACCGCTGAAAAACAATCCATAAAACTCTCTAAAATTGATGGCTTTACCGAAACAGGCATTGCCAAAATAGCTTATAATTCTCCGCTAAAAACGCTTCTAATTGCCTATAAATCAGGGAATATTGACTTGTTGAAAGTAAACTCTAAGGGTGAACCCGAGAAAATTATCAACATTCCTTTACTAAAATTATCAACATCCATTCAAGGAAATAAGCAAGCATATCATATTGAATTTAAAGATAATGTGGCTTATATGGCTTATGATTTTGGTTTAGTTTTGTTGGATATTGAAAAACAAGATATCCGAGAAACCTATCAAAATTTAGGCAATAATGGTTCGCCCATTGCCATTTACAAAACCGTTTTTACACCCGATAGTATTTATCTCTCGACTTCCCAAGGCATAAGAGGGGCAAAGTTTGCTCAAAACATCAATCTTCAATTTTTTGGCAATTGGAAAACCGTAATTGACAGGAATCTATTCATTACTAATTTTCAAAACGGCTTACTATTAGCCTCAAGTTCTGGTGAAATTAGTAATTACCTAAACGGCAAAATAAACAATATTACTATATTTTCAGAAAAAATTGAAAATATCGAAAATATCAATAATCAAGAATATTTTATAAAAACTTTGAATTCTGTAAATATTTTAAATACAAATAATTACAAAATAAATACAATATCTGAAATTAAAATTCAAAAACCTCAACAACTTAAAGCGGATGAACAAGGGAAATACTGGATTGCGGACTATAAGAATGGGCTTGTAAGTAACTCGGAAGGAATTTATAAATCTTTTAGCCCAAATAGTTTAGATACGCTTTACCAAACTCGGCGAGATTCCATCATTACAGACCTCGAAGGAAATAGATGGAATAGGGGAGGAGGTTTTGATGGAATTGTGGTAACAAGTCCCAAAAATCAAACACGCTATATTTCTACAGGGGCAGGGTTGGGAAATTTACCCAGCTATAACGTAAAGACTTTGGCATTGGATAAAGACGGTCAAATTTGGGCTGGTACAGATAGGGGAGTAGTAGTCTTTGATAGCCCATCTGCGGTTTTTAGTGCAAGAAATTTTGATGCTTATACACCCATATTCGAGCGTAGGAGGCTTTTAGGCAATGAAACCGTTACCTCAATCGCTATTGATGGAGGCAACAGAAAGTGGATGGGAACACGAAATGGTATTTTTCTTTTCAATGCAGACGGTACAGAATTAGTCATAAATTTTACCGAAAAAAACTCTCCTTTACCCACCAATGAAATCTCCTATATAACCGCTGAGCCCAACACGGGTGAAGTCTATATTCGTACTACAAAAGGCATGGTTTCATACCGAGGTACCGCCACAGAAAGTGGCTTGAAGCAAGAAGAAAATGCGGTAAAAGCGTTCCCAAACCCTATTAGACCAGATTTTGAGGGAACGATAGGCATTGAAGGTTTGGTAGAAAATGCTTTCGTAAAAATAACTGATGTGGCAGGAAATTTAGTCTATGAAACTCGTGCCAACGGAGGAACTGCTACTTGGAATGGACGGACTTTGCAAGGTAATAGAGTAGAAACAGGGGTCTATTTGATTTTTAGTGCAAATGCCAAAGGGGAAGAAACTTGCGTGAGTCGTTTGGCGGTGGTGAAATGAAGTATATCATTAAATTAAAACGGAACTCCGTATTATTTATTGGACAATTACTGACAGGGCGTAAAGCGTGCATTTGTAGCCTTGACGGCGGCTTTTTGTCCTGTGAGCGGTTAAAAATTAAGATTCTGTAAAATGTATTCAATTCCCCCAAAATTAATCACTATGAAAAAATGGACTATTATTCTATTCCTCTTTACGGCAAGTATTTCCCTTGCTCAACCTTTTCCTAAGCGTACTCCTGAACAAGATAGTGCCTACGCACAAATGCAACGCAAAACCCAATCTGACCATAGAGCTATGATGGATTTGTTGGGGATAAAGACGATTCGTCAGGGAGCGAATGGCAATGACCCCAAAGCTTCAAATGCAGCAAATTATGATGAAAGTAAGGCAAATCCTTTTCCAAACTTACCTGACCCTTTGACCCTGAAAAATGGTAAGAAAATTACTTCTTCAAAAGTCTGGACAAATAAGCGGAGGGCTGAAATTATAGAAGATTTCGACCGTGAAATCTATGGAAGAGTTCCTGCCAATGTACCGAAAGTGACTTGGGAGGTGATTAGTCAGAAATACACGTT
>JANPIG010000392.1:0-1592 GCA_031424875.1 Cytophagales bacterium | reverse complement strand
ATACTTCCACAAAATACCAATTCCAACCATATTCTGTTGCAATTCAAAAGCACTTCTCATATGCGACCCCGACAAATACCCCAAGCCACCCGCATAAGTTTTTAAGGGTTGATGAATGCCAAATTCCATCGAAAAATAGGCAACTTTTTTCTGAAAATCAGGATTGATTGTGTAAGGATGCTCTAATTTAAAATTCATAGGAAGGGAGTGTTTAATTAAATTATGGAGAAAATCATTACTACTTTATTATAATTATTACAGAAAAATAATCATCTTTTCGTTCCAAGCTTTCTAAAATAGTTTAGTATTAAAAATAACCTGATATTTTAGAAAAGAATACTTTACAAAGGTAATTGCAGTAAGTGTTAAATATCATGAGTTATATCAATTAGGATACTGATATGTATCAGCAAAATACATGTATAAACAAATAATCCTCAGTTATTTAACATTCTTAGTATTATTGCCACCGACAATACCGAAGCCCTCCGAAATGACCAAGACAGAAGCACCTCAATCCTGTCAAGAATTACCGCTGGACGTTGTGGAACACCCGTGGATTTCAAAGGAATTACCTTGTTTTTAGCCTATGATGCAGCAAAATATGTTCCTAGAACATTCGTTACGGGTGATGGCGGTTGGATGGGAAGATAATTGTAGTGATTTTAATTATTGGTAGAATAATGCTTTCAAACTCTTTCAAAGAATACTTCCATTGTTAAATCCTTTAAAAAAAAATGATTGTATGGGCTTTTTCCAAGACCATAAGGTGAAATGAATATTGGCCAAAGAGCTTTTTTGTTTGAAGTGTTCCTTCGAAATTGTTCTACTTTGTTTCTTAATGTTAAATCATACTTCTGGGTAATTACAAATGGGGCTTGATTATATTTTATCTCAAAAACATTTATAATTTTATCAGCTCTATCAATTAGCAAATCTATCTGAGCATCGGCATTTTGCCAAGAATAGCTGTTACTTATTATTCCATTAATTCCTAACGCTTTTTTAATTTGGGGAATATGGTTGAAGCACACTAATTCAAAGGCATAACCAGCCCAATTGTTGTATTTTGGACTATTATAATGGTTAAGCCAATGATTTTCTTCCGATAAATTTGAATTTAAATTGTTATAAAAAAGACAAAAAGGATCTATCACTTGAAATAAACTTCCCTTAGATTTTTTCTCTACAGGGGTGTATTTTTTTATAAAATTACTAAGTTCTAAATCCAATAATATTTTTGTTAAACTTCCTCCATCACTAAGTTTGGTAATTTTTGAAATTTCGTCTCTCGTCAATCCTTTATTTTTAGTGCAAATAGCTTCGACCACACTAATATAAAATTGATATTTCTTGAAAAGTGATTTGAAAAGCATTTGATATTCCATTGCCAAGAAGGCGTTTTTACCAAAACAAAATTCATTTATATTCTGAGCGGGACTCATTTCTTTTGAAAACTGATCAAGATAAAACGGAATTCCGCCAAATACCATATACGCCTCTAAGCACTGCAATTGATTATATTGAAATCCTTTTTCTTCAAAAAACTGAGAGCATTCTTCTAGCGTAAAGGGCTCTACGTTAATTCTGGC
>JANPIG010000391.1:0-3402 GCA_031424875.1 Cytophagales bacterium | reverse complement strand
CGGGAAAGATTCCCGTGCTACGTAAGTGGCAGAACTTCCCGAAAGTCGAAGGAACTTTCGGGAAGTTTACATATCAAAACCTATCTCCGTTTCTTCCGTCCAGTATCTCCACTACTACGCTTTGCTCCACTTTTTCCACCTCTCGAATCTTTGCGTAAATCTTTGGGATTACGTCTTGACTCCCCTCCTCTTTCAAAATTCCGCTTGTCTTTTCTGATTCTGTCTGAACCGTTGCCGACTAAGGTTAAATCCATGCTTCGGCGTGAGAGATTACACTCTTTTACTTTCACTTGGAGTTTATCGCCAAAGGTGAAAACCTTTCCATTTTTCTGTCCTACAATACGGTAATTTTCACGATCGAAATCATAATAATCATCCTTCAAATCTACCATTCTCACCAATCCTTCGGAAGCCGTCTCGGTTATTTCTACAAAAATTCCAAATTCTGTTACGCCCGAAATAATGCCGTCCCATACCTTTTCACTATCCATCAAACTCATAAATTCCACCTGTTTGTATTTGATAGAGGCTCTTTCAGCTTCGGCTGCCATTTTCTCTTGCTCCGAACTGTGCTTGCAACGTTGCTCCCAAGCAGCAGGTTCTAAAGGTTCGCCACCGTCCAAATAATGTTGCAACATTCGGTGAGCCATCATGTCAGGATAACGTCTAATGGGGCTCGTGAAGTGCGAATAAAATGGAAATGCTAAACCGAAATGTCCAATTGGGTTGGTACTATAACGGGCTTTGGACATTGTTCTAATCGCTAAATTCTCTAAAATATTTTGTTCAGGCTTGCCTTCTACATCGTGCATTAGCTCGTTTAAAGAGTTACTAATTCTTGATGTTTCAGTATCAACATTATATCCAAAACGCTTGGCAAAAGTTGAGAAAGTTTTGAGTTTTTCGGGATCTGGGGCTTCGTGAACACGATAAACCATGGTGTTTCGAGGCTCTTTTTGCCGACGATTAAAGACATATTCTGCCACTTTTTTGTTGGCAAGCAACATAAACTCCTCAATCAATTTATGAGCATCAACCCTGATTTTTTGATAAACGCCTAATGGTTTTCCATTTTCATCCAAGTCAAATTTCACTTCAACCGTATCAAAATTTACCGCACCTTTCGCAAAACGCTCATCACGAAGTTTGTGGGCAAGATTGTTGAGGATATTGAGTTCAGTTTCGTAAGGCAATTTGTTATTCGATACTCGATGCTCGATTTTCGATGTTTGTTCGGGCAGCGTTCCGCTTTCGATGTTAGTTTCCTCCAAAACCTCCACCTTTTTCTTCCGTCCTTTTTTCTTAGGTTCTTCTGTAAATATCTGATTGTCAGAGTCATTAACTTTTAAATCTTCAATATTTTCAACCAAAGCCACATTATCACCTAATATATGTACTTCACTGATGACTTCTTTTTTATCTAAATCCTGTTCTTTATTCTCTGATGAACCATTAATTGATTGTTGTGCCTCTTCATAACTAAATCGCTTATCTGAGTGAATGATAGTTCTTCCGAACCATTCTTTCACAATCTTGGCTTCTGGTGTGATTTCAAAAACTGCCGAAAAGGTCAATTTGTCTTCATTCGGACGAAGCGAACATAAACCATTTGATAATTTTTCAGGCAACATCGGTACTACTCTATCTACTAAATAAACGGAAGTAGCCCGATGAAAAGCCTCTTGTTCTAATAGAGATTCTGGCGTAACGTAATGGGTAACATCAGCGATGTGAATACCTACTTCGTAATTTCCGTTTTCCAGATATTCAAAGCTCAAAGCATCATCAAAATCCTTAGCATCAACAGGGTCAATAGTGAAAGTAGTTATTTTCCTAAAATCACGACGCTTTTTGATTTCTTCACTCGAGATTTTCGTAGAAATATTGTCAGCCTCCTTTTCGATTTGCTCTGGGAAACGGATGGGTAAGCCAAATTCCGCCAAGATGGCGTGCATTTCAGTATTGTTTTCACCTGCTTTTCCCAAAACCTCACTTACAACTCCCTCCATTTTACGCTCTCCGTCTGCCCATTTCGTGATTTTTACAATTACTTTATCACCATGCTGAGCTTCGTTGAGGTCGGAACGATGAATGAAAACATCGCCATAAATCTTTTTAGAATTAGCTACGACAAAGGCATAATTTGGAAGAATTTCGATTGAACCCACCAATTCATTTCGCCCACGTCTGATGATTTCTATAACTTCACCCTCGGCACGATCTGAGCCTTTTTTCTTTTTAGCCCACACCAAAACCTTCACAATATCACCGTCAATAGCACCGTTCAAATCACGGGCATTAATGAGAACATCTCCTTCACGCCCATCCACAATTACGAAGGCGAAACGTACGTTCACGTGATCAATGCGACCTTCTACAAATTCAGTAATGTTGTCAGCAATATAATTTCCATCTTTCTGACGAATTAATTTCTTCTCTTTATGTAATTCTTCGACTAAAATCCCGAATAAATCTTTAGTATTTCGGTCTCTGATAGCAAAGGCTTTATGCACCTGATTGAGCGACCAAGACTTATCCTCATTTAATTGAAAAAATTCGAGGATTTCCGCCTTGATGCCCGCTTTATAGGTTTGTTCTTTTGTTTTCTTATCTGTCATTTTTTGTAATTTCTATTTTATTTTAATTTGAGGTGTAATTAAGTTTGAGGATTTAAATATTTATTTTAAAAAATCAAGCCATTAATTGCATTCCTTATAAGACTCTTCTTATCAAAATGCCCATTGAAGCTATGTTAAAGCAATATTTGTAAAAAAATTACTATTTGCGCACATTTCTCAAAAGTTAATTTTCCTTCAAAATTATTCAATAATTCGTTAAGTATTGTTTTTGATAAATTTATTAATAATTCCTTTGTCCTTAGACTTGTATTATAATAACACATATCATTACTGTTACATTCCACTGTGGGCAAAATGCGAACCACAAATCAAGTAAGTTTTTTTACTGGCATAAGTTTTTAGCTACATTACCGTTATGTTTCCATTATGTATGTACAATGACAAATTAAAAAAAAATGAAGAACAAAGCAGTATTTTTTGGATATTTTCTTATCACAATAGTTATCGCAATTGGGTGTAGTAAGCCCATTCAACCCACTTATTTAGGTTATCAAAATCTTAGGTTGGGAAGAGTAGGGGCAAAAAACAATGTCATCATGTCGGATATAAAATTTTATAACCCTAACAAATACGCCCTGAACGTGAAGCAAGCAGAAATGGACGTTTATTTCAATGATAGATTATTGGGACATACTTCATTGAATAATATGGTTAGTTTGCCACCTATGGACACAACTTTAGTACCTTTCACTGTTGAGGCATCCGCTACTGATATATTATCAAATACTGCTCAAATCTTTCTAAATCCAAACGTTCGGGTTAG
>JANPIG010000390.1:0-2488 GCA_031424875.1 Cytophagales bacterium | reverse complement strand
GCCTGTGGTACTTTTACTTCTTGAAACTATCTTTTAAGCCAACTGTCCGATTAAATACTAAATTATCAGATGTCGAATCGGTATCTAAACAAAAATAACCTTTACGCATAAACTGATAATTTGTTCCGAGTTGAGCATTTTTTAGGCTTGGCTCAATAAAAATTTCTGGCAAAACTTGCAATGAATCAGGATTCAAGAAACTCTTGAAATCATCGCCAACCTGTGAGGCATCTTCCAAAATTAAGAGTCTATCGTACAAACGAACCTCTGCCTTATGAGCGTGAGGTACTGAAACCCAGTGGATTACCCCTTTTACATTAATTCCTGAAGTATCTGACCCCGAACGACTATTCTCAAAATAACTACAGTGCAATTCCGTAATATTGCCAAATTCATCTTTTACAAAATCATCACATTGGATAATGTATGCTCCTTTTAAACGTACCATCAACCCTGGTCCCAGACGGAAAAATTTCTTCATGGGTTCTTCCATAAAGTCATCTCTTTCAATGTAAATTTCACGGCTGAAAGGCACATTTCTGTGTCCTGATTCGGGGTCTTCTGGATTGTTTTCTATGCTTAAATCTTCAGTTTTCCCTTCTGGATAATTGGTAATGACCACTTTTAAAGGGTCAAGAACTGCCATGACTCTGGTGGCTTTTTTGTTCAAATCTTCACGGACACAGAACTCTAACACGCCCACATCAATCAAATTTTCCCGCTTACCTACACCGATTTTTTCGCAAAAATTACGGATAGAAAGTGGTGTAAATCCACGCCGACGAAGCGCTGAGATAGTTGGCATCCGTGGGTCGTCCCAACCTGAAACTAAACCATCTTGAACCAATTGCAATAATCTCCGTTTCGACATCACTGTATTTGTGAGATTCAATCGGGCAAATTCATATTGTTGAGAAGGAAAAATTTCTAATTTCTCAATAAACCAATCATACAGCGGGCGATGAACATCAAACTCCAAAGTACAGATAGAATGGGTGATTTCTTCGATGGAATCCGACTGTCCGTGAGCAAAATCATACATTGGATAAATACACCAAGCATTGCCCGTGCGGTGATGTTCTACGTGTCTGATGCGGTACATGAGTGGGTCACGCATGTGCATATTGGGGTGAGCCATGTCTATTTTTGCTCGTAAAACCTTCGCTCCGTCCTCAAATTCTCCTGCTCGCATCCGAGCGAACAAATCAAGATTTTCTTCAATTTTACGATATCTAAATGGACTATCTTCACCCTCTAAAGTAGGATTTCCTTTTTGAGCTGCAATCATGTCGGCGGGTTGATCGTCCACATACGCCAAACCTTTTTTGATAAGAGTTACAGCAAACTGATAAAGTTGCTCAAAATAGTCTGAAGCGTATAATTCCTGATTGTTTGTCCATTCAAAACCCAACCATTTTACATCAGCTTTGATGGATTCTACGTATTCAGTTTCTTCTTTTTCAGGATTAGTATCGTCAAAACGGAGGTTGGTTTGTCCACCGTATTTTGCTGCCAAACCAAAATTTAGACAGATAGATTTGGCATGACCAATGTGTAAATATCCATTGGGTTCAGGTGGAAAACGGGTCAGTACACGCCCTCTATGTTTACCTGATTGTAAATCTTCTTCGACAATTTGTTCAAGGAAATTCAATGATTTTTTTTCTTCTTCCATATTTCAATTATTTCTATTGCTTAAGCAATAACGCTCATTTCGATTTAAATGAAACCATTTAAATCAGTTTAGGCGTAAATTATTTAATTCTTACCACTACAAAATTACAACTTTCACACTTTTAAAAACATTAACATAAAGGTGAATAAATATTAATCTTTATGTCTATTGAAATTCGTTCAAATAATCTTTTAAGGCTTTTAATTGAGAATCATTGCTATTTTTCAATTTTAATATTACACTCAAAATACCTTGTTCGTCAAAAATATAAACAAGTTTAGAACTATCCTTAGGGCATTTTACAAATGACGAGACTAAATAATCATATTTAGGATTATACTTTAATAATTTAAATGTAGCATAAGGCTTTTTTCCTTCTGAAATTAAATAATTATAGTTGTCATTTTTATGCTTGAAAAGTATGTTTTTTTCATACAATTTAGCTTCATAATAATTACAAGTATCAAGTATAGCATTAATCTTATTTCTTGTAGATATAGTGTTCTTCTTAATTTCTGTCTTTTTTGTAAAGTTATTTACCGTTAATATTAATGCCAAAATGACAAATAATACTGAAAAACCATACTTTGTGATAATGTTTTTGCCAAATTTTCTTACATATACTTTTTTTAATATTTCAATATAAAGAAATATAAAAAACAAGTGTAATAAATTTACCCAACTTCCTTTTGAAACACTCATTAATATGGAAGTGTACCACGAAATAAATAATACTGAAAGAATAATAAATCCTACTTGGAGGAATATATTTTTGTTTTTAAACATTATGAAAAATAGTTAGAATTATCAAAA
>JANPIG010000389.1:0-2427 GCA_031424875.1 Cytophagales bacterium | reverse complement strand
CATTCTTTTTTTACCCCACCAATTGTATTATAAAAACGGGCAATCACTTTCAAATCTTCTTGCATATTATCCGTTAAGAAAAAGGGTTTATTAATAACAACTTCTTTCCTTTCAAAGTCAAATCCAATCATGATAATAGGGACATTTGCTTGCTTCGCCATATAATAAAAGCCCGTTCTGAGCTTTGAGACCTCTTTTCTGGTGCCTTCAGGTGCCAAGGCAATATGCAGATTTTCATGTGAACCAAAAAGATTAACAACCGACTGCACCATATCATTTTTACTAAATCTCTCTACTGGAATTCCTCCGAGACCTCTGAAGAGCCAGCCAAATATCCCCTTGAATAATTCAGCTTTTCCTAAATAATTTAGTGTTATTTTGTTTATTAATTCAATTTGTGCCCTTGCGCCCAAGCCAATAGGAAAGTCCACCCATGAAGCATGTGGAGCCACAATAGAAATAGATTTTTTGAGGTCTTTCGGAAAAGTCCCGACAAGTTTCCAGCCAATTATCTTGAAGAAGAATTTGAAAAAATATTTTGACATTTGTTTATGGTTAGGATTTAATTAAGCTATAAATGTAAATATTTCTTGATTAAATAGCAATTTTATTTTGTCACAATATCAACTTCCATAAAAGGGTAAGGGGTAAAACATATAATAAAGATAATAAGTGTAAGCCAGCCTAATAACTTACGTTTGAAATCCAAAGGCTCATCAATTTCCACTTCAGGATGATATATTCCCAATACTCTACCCAGTAAAAACAAGAAAGGTAAAAAACCTGAAAAGCCATGCAGATTAGCAATTTGAGGAATATAAGATAATAAAAACTGAGTTACTACAACGCTTAAACTAATAATCCACGACATTGTATTATTATCAGGTGAAATCCTTGAAAAACAGATTCTTAAGAAAAAAATGTACAGTAAAAGATAAGTAATAAAATCTCTTTCATCCGTAAACATACCACCGTGTCCAATCATCTGAATTTCTTGAATCGAAAATAATCCATAACCCGCAAAAAGGGCGAAACCGATGAAAATTGCTGGCGAAATAAAATTAAATTTTTTTCTGCCAATTAATCCGTACAAAATATGTCCCCCATCTAATTGACCAATTGGAAAAAGATTAAGTGCAGTGAAAAACAAGGAAATATAGCCCGCCCAAAGGATTGGATAGTGCATTATTTCAAAATTTGGTGGTAATAATGTCTGGTCAGCTACGTAAGTTTTGAAAAATTTAAACAATAGATTATCTCCCAAAACAATTTGACCATTCAAAAACTTGGGAATTCTAATAACTTCTTCGGCATACTTTGCTCCATATTGTTGATATTCTGGATGTATTTTGAATATGTAATCTAATGGAGGTAAATTCGTAAATCCATAATAAACTACACCCAAAGCAACAACAAAACCTGCCAGTGGGCGAGCAATACCTATATCAAAAAACTCCTTGCGTGAGCGGGTACGCCCAGTCATACGAATGACTGCACCCATTGTGCCAATGCTTAGGCTTGTTAAAGCACTTGCCCATAAAGGAATAAAATAAGGCAATGAAGTTTTGATTTTGTAATATCTTGCCGTGAAATAATGACCAAATTCATGGCAAGTCAAAATTGTCAGAAAGGGAATTGAGAATTGAAAACCTTGCCAGAAATCATCTGGGAAATGGAGTTTATAAGGTTCATCAACCAGTAAAAAAAACTTTGCAGACATGGCTTCTGCTCCAGCTAAGGTAGTGGTAATGAGAGTAATAACAAATAGTAAAGCTTGGATTATCTTGGTTTTGTATTTCATAAGGCTATTGGCAGTCGGCTTTGGGCAGTCCGCTTTCTGCCACTATTGTTATTTATAAATTTTTACTTATCATTCGAAACGGAAGGTCTTATACTACCAGCCGATAGCCAAATACTGATAGCCGACATATTATTTAAAATAATCCAAAATTGTGAATTTATTTGGTTTAATTTGTACCGTTTTGATGCCTAATTTCTCTGCGGCTTTTACGTTAGATAACATATCGTCCAAGAACAATGTTTCTTTGGGCAAAATCATGGCTTCGTCCATCAATTGTTGGTAAATAGCTTTATCAGGTTTTGCCATGCCCATTTCATACGAAAGGAATGCACATTCAATCAATTCTTCTTCAATTATATCCGTGTTAGTGGTTTCAACAATCATTTTTTGCACTTTTTTGAAGTGAATATGATTGGTGTTTGAAAGAATGAACAGTCGATGATTTTTCACTAAATGCTTAATCAACTCAATTCGTTTTGGATCAATGGGCAATAATAAAGCACAAAATGCTTCGTCAATGTCATTATCAGTTGCATTGATTAGAAGGTTACTTCTCAAAAGCGTTCTGAATTGATCATCAGTAAATAAACCCATCTCATAATCTAACCAAAGTTTTTGGTCAGTCA
>JANPIG010000388.1:0-2106 GCA_031424875.1 Cytophagales bacterium | reverse complement strand
GTAATTCACTCTGATTTTGAGCGTGGTTTCATTAGAGCAGAAGTTATTAAATTCGCTGATTATCAACAATATAAGTCTGAAAATGCCTGTAAAGAAGCAGGCAAATTATCAGTTGAGGGAAAAGAATATACAGTTGTTGATGGCGATATAATGAACTTTAGATTTAACGTTTAGAAATTAGTTTCTGTAAGATTTATACAGAAGTAATACTTTAAAATACGCAAGTTTACGAATAGCAATAAGAGCTGTAGGCTCGACCGATTTTGTAGCAGTGGGTTTTAACCCGTTGAAACGGGGTGTCAGATTTAGAACGGGGTGCGTAACTTCTGACACCACGAAAAAAGCCAGCATCTATAAAATAGGTACTGGCTTTTTTACTGATAAATGTCTCAAAGTTGTTTTCTCAAACGAGCCACAGGAATGTTTAATTGTTCACGGTATTTGGCAACGGTTCTACGGGCAATATTGTAACCTTTCTCGTTGAGATATTTCTCCAATTTATCATCCGACAAAGGATTTTTCTTAGGCTCATTATCAATTAATTCCTTCAAAATATTTTTTACCTCACGGCTCGATACATCCTCTCCAGAATCAGTAGCAATTCCTTCTGAGAAAAAGTATTTCAAGGGATATAAACCAAACTCTGTTTGCACTGATTTACTACTTGCCACCCTCGAAACCGTAGAAATATCCATCTCAATTTTATTGGCTATGTCCTTTAAAATCATAGGCTTAAGTTTGGTTTCATCACCCGTCAAGAAGAATTCTTTCTGGTAATCCAAAATAGCTTTCATGGTTCTCAACAAAGTATTCTGACGTTGTTTAATGGCATCAATAAACCATTTTGCCGAATCTAATTTTTGCTTAATAAATGTTACAGTCTCTTTAATAACCCGATTATTCTTATCACTCTTATCATAAGTATCTAACATTTCGTGAAAAGAATGACTCACACGCAATTCAGGAGCATTTTTTGAATTTAATGATAACTCTAACTTGCCATTAGTGTTAGTCAAAATATAATCAGGCATTAAATACTGAATAATGGTGCCATCCTCCTCGGCCGAGCCTGGACGTGGATTTAATTTTGTAATTACTGTAATGGCACGCTTCATCATTTCATCATCAATCCCCAAACGCTTCTGAATTTTGTCGTAATGCTTTTTAGAAAATTCATCAAAATTACTTTCAAGAATTTTTATTGCATTTTGTACGCCCAAATCATCGGTATCTTTGCGACGTAACTGTAATAACAAACATTCTTGTAAATCACGAGCAGCGATACCAGGAGGATCAAAAGTTTGAATATATTTAAGAACGCCTTCAACATCTTCAATAGTTGTATAAATACCTTGCGTAAAGGCCAAATCGTTCACTACAGCCTGCATGGGGCGGCGGATATAGCCATCAGCTTCGATTGAACCGATTAATTGTCTTCCAATAATTTCTTGGGTTTCTTCCAACTTAAGAAATCCTAATTGGTCAGTAAGATGGTCTGTTAGGCTTGAAATCATAGCAATCGGCATCTCTTTATCGTCATCATCGCCAGAGCCATCGCCTTGCATTTTATAACCCGCATAATCATCATGCAGATACGACTCTATATCCAATTCACGATCATTATATTCGTCAAATTTTTCATCTGCAAAATCATCAAAATCATCATCGTACTCATCACGTTCTTTTACATCATTTTCCATTTCCATACCTTCTTCCAAGGCAGGATTAATCTCGAGTTCTTCCTCGATTCGAGCGGAAAGTTCAAAGGTCGGTATCTGCAACAATTTTATAAATTGTATTTGCTGCGGCGATAATCTTTGTTGTAACGATTGGTTTAAGGAGAGTTTCTGCATAATGCTCAGGCTATAAGGATAATTAGTGATTAACAGGTTGGTATTATTTTTGTGGCCCGCACAATTAAACACCTCTCCATCAAATATCTTGCCAAATTTATGTAAATTATTTTTACAAAGTCAATACTTATTTGATAAATAATGAAAATAATATATTAATATGTTAATTATCAATAATTTAACGATTAAAAAAAATTAAATATTATTCATGATTTTAAATCTTTTTTATTAAAAAATAAGGATTTTCTAAAAT
>JANPIG010000387.1:0-4938 GCA_031424875.1 Cytophagales bacterium | reverse complement strand
CTACATAAGAGCGCTTGCGAGCTGACAATTCTGTGAAACCACCTGCCTCTGCGATATAGTGTTTGAAATTCACCCCATTCAAATATCGAGTTGAAGTCGGATATAATACTTCTCCTTGCATTCTTACGGTTTGTGGTTCTTTTGGTATTCTCAATACATCACCATCTTGCAAAAGCATATCTGCCGCACTACCTGGATCTTCTAAGGCTTTTACCAAATCCATTCCAATAGACTCTTCAGATTCTACCTTAACTTCTTCTACTTTTACAGAGACTCCTGAGCTAACGTCACTCAAATCTGCTAATTGAGCTTTTTTTCTATCTGCTTCTTGCTGACTAATTTTGAATTTTCTAATCAATGTGGCACCAACTGGATAAGCTTGGGAGTTTAAACCACCAGCACGTTTTACAATATCAGACAATCTTTCATCTTTACGTTCTAAGGCATATACCCCTGGGAAAATAGTTTGTCCTTCAATTGATACAAATTGTTGTTTTTCATAATTGGGAGAAGCCCTTACAAAAACTTCATCAAAAGGCTCTAAAATAAACTTGGAGGCACTTTCATCCATGCTCAAATTACTATTGATAGAAAAGTTGAATTTTTCTCCAATAGTAGAATTAATTTTGGCAGGGTCATCTTGCCCAATATTCTTCTTTCTTCTAATTACCTCAATTCTACCGGTTGCCGCTGATTCTTTCAATCCTCCAGCTTTCAAAATCAAGTCTTCAACAGTCATATTTTTTACATATGGGAATGAACCAATAGTGGTAACTAAAGTTGTTCCTTTAGTGGGAACTTCAGAAACTCCCGTTGAACCTGTAGTAGGAGGAGCTGCTACTTCACCACTTTTTAAATTTATTTCACCTTGAATTCTAACGGTATAGTTCTCTAAAAGCTCTAAACCAGAATAGACTCTAATTTCATCCTCCCGTTGAAGTGTTATATCAGGGGATTTTCCAGAAACGATATCATTATAGTTTACAGAAATATTTTCTTTTGTTAAATCATCTTTCAAACGAGTAATAATAATACGATTCAAAAAAGCGTCTTGTTTAAAACCTTCTGCACGTTTGATTAATTTAGTTAAAGTTGAATTATCACTTACTGAATATCTACCTGCTCTAAAAACAGCTCCATTCAACGTTACAGCATTATCAATTCTATCCGTCAAAATTTGTTCTACAGTAATAACATCACCATTTTTAGGATAAAATGAAGAAAGTAAATCGCTATTCAAATCAATTAATTTTACATCTTTATCTGTAAATCGCTGAATTTTAAGCATTTGACGATAAGCATCGGGCATAAAACCGTTTCCATATTCAGCAATGATTCTCTCTAAACTCTCACTAGGTAAATTTTCAAAGATAGCTGGCTTTCTAATTTGTCCTCTTACTTCAATACGTGATTTATAAGGACCTACTTGCACGATATCTTGGTCTTGAAGGGTAATATTTTGACGTAAGTTTCCAGTTGTCAATAAATCATATAAGTCAACTTGAGCAACTAATCTTTTATCACGAATAACCTTCACTTCACGGAAAGTACCATTTTCATTGGGTCCTCCAGATAGATAAAGTGCATTCATTACTCTTGAAAGAGAAGACATTGAATAAGTACCCGGGGCTACTACTTCACCTAAGAGCGTAACCCTGATAGTTCTTATACTTCCTAAAGAAACTGTAGCCGTAGTGTTTGGAGCGGATCCATTATAAGATTTTAGTCCAACATAAATTTTAGATAACCTATCGACAATTCTTTTCTTGGCTTCTTCTAAGGTAATTCCACTCACAAAGATGTTGCCAACTTTGGGCACCTTAATATAACCTTCCGAAGTAACTGGCAGATTATAATGCTCTTCTGAATATCCGTTTATATCAATCAAAATTTCATCATCTGCCCCTAAAGTATAATTCTTTGGTGTTGGAATTTTCAGAGAAGTCTCGAATGAAATATTAGGGTTATTAAAAATATTAAAACCATAGATTTTTCTACGTAATGCTACTGCTCCCGAATCTACAACGGGTGCAACTGCCGTAGAGGCTCTTGCTGCTTTAATAGAATCGCTTATTGCTCTCTCTGAACCAGAAGAAATTACTTGACGTGGAGCCGACGAAGCAGGGGCTGAACTTGCAGCCGTTCTGGGGGTCGACGTTGGAAAAGAAATCTGAGGGATTGAACCCAACGGAAAGCCTTGTGCCTTAATGTTACTGGTAAATGTAACCGAATAACTTATAAAAAAAATTAACAGTAAATTTTTAGAGGGTGTAAGAAAAGAAGAACTGTTGATTCCTTTATAAAAATGAGTTGCTAAATTAATTTTTGACATTTTAATGCTTAGCCTTTTGGGGTTAATTGGGATTATTTTCAAAGTATGGTGACGCTAATCTTGAGGGATTGGCTTTTTCTAAAATGCAAAGTAAAAACAAAATTGCCTAATTCGCACGACCATTGGATAGTTTAATTATACGGAAAACAATTAAATCTTGCTAATTTCATAATTTAGTAATGTTTTTTGTAGTTTTGTTCTATTATTGACGTTCAAAAAGTGTTTTTGGTTGCATCTATTTTTGAACTAAATACTTGAATAATTTGCTATTTTTATACAAACGTAAACAAATAACCATTCATATAAATAAATCCTTTCTTTTGATATGTCCACAATACCCGAAAATGTAAAGTACAACGAAGATAACATTCGTTCGCTCGATTGGAAAGAGCATATACGCCTTCGCCCAGGTATGTATATCGGTAAATTAGGAGATGGTTCATCTGCCGATGACGGTATCTATGTGTTGGTAAAAGAAATCATGGACAACTCCATTGACGAACACATGATGGGCAACGGCAAAACTATTGAAATAAAAATATCGGACCACCGAGTTGAAGTGAGAGATTATGGACGTGGTATTCCTTTGGGAAAAGTGATTGATTGTGTTTCTAAAATAAATACTGGTGGTAAATACGATTCTGGAGCTTTTCAAAAATCGGTTGGGCTGAATGGAGTAGGTACAAAGGCTGCCAACGCACTTTCTTCTTATTTTAAAGTACAGTCGTTTCGTGAAGGCAAAACCAAATGGGCTGAATTTCGTCAAGGAGAACTAATCAATGAATCTCCTAATGGTGCGGAATCAAACGGACGAAATGGCACCCACGTAGTTTTTGAACCAGACAACACTATTTTCAAAAATTATCATTATATCCCACAGTTTTTGGATTCTTTAATTTGGAATTATGCTTATCTGAATGCAGGTTTGACCATTAATTTCAATGGACAAAAATATTTTTCTCAAAATGGTCTTTTTGATCTTTTAAATAAATATTCAGCCGAGG
Organism: Cytophagales bacterium; assembly: GCA_031424875.1. Classification (GTDB taxonomy): domain Bacteria; phylum Bacteroidota; class Bacteroidia; order Cytophagales; family Spirosomataceae; genus Arcicella. Next base: position 1,602 of record JANPIG010000387.1, on the reverse strand, counting down.
ATGAAAGGCGTTACCCCATTATTCATTTGAAAGGGAATGATATTGAAGTTGCCATTACCCACGGTAATCAGTATGGAGAAGAGTACTATTCATTTGTAAATGGGCAGAATACTACTCAAGGAGGAACGCATTTGCAGGGATTTAGAGAAGCTATAGTGAAGACCGTTCGTGAGTTTTATAAGAAAGATTATGCTCCTGAGGATATTCGTGCGAGTATTGTTGGAGCAATTGCTATACGTGTACAAGAACCTGTTTTTGAATCACAGACAAAGACTAAATTAGGCTCCAGCACGATTTCGCCAGATCCTAATTCTCAATCGGTCAAGAGTTTTATTGCAGATTTTATTAAAACACATCTTGATAACTTTTTGCACAAAAATCCAACTACAGCTGAAGCCTTCAAAAAACGAATTGAGCAATCAGAACGAGAGCGGAAAGACATGGCAGGAATTAAAAAACTTGCGAATGAAAGAGCTAAAAAAGCGAATCTGCATAATAAGAAATTGCGTGATTGTAGAATACATTTAACAGACGAAAAAGCTGAAAATCGTTATGATACTATGCTTTTTATCACTGAGGGTGATTCTGCCAGTGGTTCAATTACAAAGTCAAGAAATGTGCAGAATCAAGCAGTATTTAGTTTGAGAGGAAAGCCTTTAAACTGTTTTGGACTAACCAAAAAGATTGTTTATGAGAACGAAGAATTTAACCTTTTACAGCACGCTTTGAATATTGAAGAGGGTTTGGAAGGTTTGCGTTATCATAAAATCATCATCTCGACTGATGCCGATGTTGATGGGATGCACATTCGTTTGTTGATGATGACTTTTTTCCTACAATTCTTTCCTGACTTAGTAAGGAATGGGCATTTATATATTTTAGAAACACCTTTATTTAGAGTAAGAAATAAAAAGGAAACGATTTATTGTTATTCAGATGAAGAACGGCAAAAAGCCATTGCCAAACTTAGTCCAAAGCCTGAGATCACTCGATTTAAGGGATTAGGAGAGATTTCGCCTGAAGAATTTGGTAAGTTTATTAATGATGACATTAGGCTTGAACCCGTTATTTTGGCAAAAGATGCTACAATTCCAAAAATTCTGACATATTTCATGGGAAAAAATACTCCCGACCGTCAGAAATTTATCATAGAAAATCTAATCATTGAAAAAGACCCCGCCGAATTAGCGGCATAAATTTGGGAATTAGGGATTGGGAATTAGGTAACTGGGTAACATAGGAATATGGAAAAAATAATTGCGAATTGTGTACTCTCTTTACTTAATTCGTGATAATCCAATTACCTAAACCCAATTACCTAATCCCTAATCCCCAATCCCTAACCCCTAAACAATGTCCCTCGAAGAACTAAGAAATCAAATAGATTCTCTTGACAACCAGATGCTTGAAATTTTGAACAAGCGAATGGAAGTTGTTAAGTACGTTGGTGAGCTTAAAAAAAGTTCAAATACGGTAATTTATCGACCCGAAAGAGAAAAACAGATTGTTGATAGACTCGATTCTATGAACAAAGGTCTGTTAAATAGAGCTGCTATCGAAGCAATATATTTAGAAATTTTTGCGGTATCACGTAACCTTGAA
>JANPIG010000386.1:0-1141 GCA_031424875.1 Cytophagales bacterium | reverse complement strand
ATCCAGAGGTCATTTTTGCCCATATTTCGAGGGGTCTTGAAATCATAATGACTATAATCTGGATGATTTCTTTGACTAAAAGCATCAATCCCAATATATGAGTTCATCAACATATCACCTATTTCAATAACCCTTACATTTTCAAGAAAAGCCTCCATCCGTCTAATTTTTGAAAGTCTCCAATTATTTTGATAGGCGATTGATTGAGCTTCGGCAATATTGACAAACGATACATAAACAATTTTATCATTAGGATTCATTGCTTCAATAATCTTATATCCAGTAATATCACGTGCAATCCAAAGAATTATATTGGTATCAAATAGTAGGTTCATTTATGAGCTAATGATTTTAGTGCTTTTTGTAATTCTTTTTCTGTAATCGCCTCTCCTTCGAGATGATACAATTTTTTAGGGTCAAAATTCGTAATTTTACCAAATGCAGTCGTTCCACCCGCTGCAATAATTTCTGCGGCAGAATAAGACTTGAATTTCTTAAATAAAGGTCTTTCTTTTTTTATGATAGCTCTCATATTTTCCTTTTAAAATTTCTTATTTCCCCGTAGAATTCACACCCTCTTTCATAAGCTCAGCCGCACGGTGAATGGCTTGACGGATGCGTGGATATGTACCACAACGACAAATATTGCCCGACATTGCTACATCAATATCATCATCGGTTGGATTAGATTTTTCCTTCAATAATGCCACTGCCGACATGATTTGCCCCGACTGACAATACCCACACTGTGGCACTTGGGCTTCTATCCAAGCCTTCTGAACGGCATGGTCGGTATTGACTGAAATGCCTTCGATGGTAGTGATTTTATTGCCTGCTTTCAAGGTCGAAATGGGCGTTGAGCATGAACGGGCAGGTTGTCCATCTATGTGGATAGTACACGCACCGCAAAGAGCCATGCCACAACCAAACTTTGTGCCTTTCAAGCCTACATAGTCACGAATTACCCACAAAAGAGGCGTATCAGAGTCGGCTTCTACATTATATTTTTTTCCGTTTACGGTTAGATTATATTTTGCCATAGTGCTGTCGTTTTTCAGTATTCGTTTTGTAATTTAAAAACCTTCTATAAAAGTAGGAAAATTAGGGGAATTGTTCAAAGTTTTTTCTTTAAAGTAAAAAT
>JANPIG010000385.1:0-1498 GCA_031424875.1 Cytophagales bacterium | reverse complement strand
TATTTCGGCAATATGTTCCTCATAACCCATTCGATGCACCCCCGCATACGCTAATAGAAGTGCATCACATACGCCAGATTCTAATTTAGCCATCCGTGTTTGGAGATTACCACGCATATCAACCGTCTGAATATGAGGGTAATAGTGTTTCAACATGGCAATTCTTCGGGTTGAAGATGTTCCTACTACGAAAGGTTTCCCACTTTCCAGAGACAAATTTTTGTCAAAACTTACCAACACATCATTGACTTTTTCACGTTCGGTGAAAGCAATTAATTCTAAATCATCTGATAATTCCGACTGCAAATCTTTGGCAGAGTGTTGAGCAATATCAATCGCTCTCGAGCGTAATTGTTCTTCTAATTCTTCGGTAAAAACCCCCTTCGAGCCTATTTTCGACAAAGAACGGTCGAGAATTTGATCGCCTTTAGTGCTGATAATCACGATTTCGACGCTCAATCCACCTTGTTCTAAGGTTTGTTTAATATATTCTGCTTGCCAAAGGGCTAATTTTGAGCCTCTTGTGCCTAATTTGATTATACTCATTATTGTTCTCTGAAATTGAACCTAATCCTCAAAAAGAATCTTTTTCAACTCATTCATTTTTAATATTTCAACTCTGGGAAGTTGATATTTCCATAATCAGTTTTACACTTTTATTTGTAAAGTTATGACTAACTTTTTATCAAATTCATCCAGTTCATTTTTTGATATTTCTCCTAATTTTCCTAAAACTAATCCAGAATCAATTGTAGCTAATTTAGATAATCTGACTAATGAATTTCTTTTCAGTCCATTCGTTGAATGTACAGATAATAATAAATCATTCGATTCTTGCCAACCTATTTGAGTAGTAATAAAAGCAACCGTAACATCCAAAGAATTAGAAATTAACACTAAGGCAGGTCATATTTTATTTCCTGAAAGGTCTGTAAACGGAAATGGAACTAAAATTATATCTCCTTTTTTCATTAAAATCTTTCTTTTAAATCTGCAATTGAATATAAATCTTCTTCTTCATTTAAAAAGGCAAAAGACTTAGAGTTTGCATTCAAAGCGGTCAGACCTTTTATTAATGATGTTTCTTCAAATCTTTTAGAAATGAATTCAGCATAATCGTACACTTCTTCTATTTTTTCAGTAGGCAATTTTTCTAACTGATTAATTGTCTGTTTGATTAACTCCTTTTTGCTCATGATCTTAAAATTTAATTTATAAACAAATATACCCTATTTCTTAAACAATTTCACAATCGTCAATGACAAATCCAAATGCAAGATTTTAGCTCTTCCGTTGCGTTCTAAATAATAAAATGTTTTACTTAATTCATTGGTAATCTGTTCAATAGCATCTATTTTTACCACCTGCGAGAACCGTTGCACAAATTCTAATTCTACTCCCGCCAGCCTGACCAAAGCCTCCGCCCCGTTTTTCCAGAGTAATAAATCCCTAAAAACATTGAGTCCGTATTCAATCATGCCTTTTTGATATTCTTTCG
>JANPIG010000384.1:0-3098 GCA_031424875.1 Cytophagales bacterium | reverse complement strand
TAGAATAAAAAGTTTTCAGACTGATACTTTAAACGGTGAAATCATCAATGGTTCAAAAATTCAGGGATATAAGTCACTGAATATCAGAGCGAAAGGAAAAAAATCGCTAAATAGATATGTGCATAAATTAGTCGCTGAATTTTTTCATCCAAAAGATGATGAAAACAAAAAGTTTGTTCTTCATCTTGACCATGACAAATTAAATAATTACTGGGAAAATATTCGTTGGGCTACTCGTGAAGAAATGACCATTCACAATCGGGAAAATCCTGCTGTGTTGGAGAGAGTGATTCCAAAACGTACAAAAAATTATAAATTGACTGAAAGTAAAGTGATTATGATTAAGAAAATGCTTAGGTCAGAAAAAAATCGTTTGAAAATGATAGCCAAACAATTTGGTATTACACATACTCAATTAAACAGAATCCGCTCGGGTGAGAACTGGGGGCATGTAAAATTAGAAGATTAAATGGTTAAATATAAAATTTGAGATATGAAAATCATACTATCATTTTCATATCTCAAATTTTATAATCATTTCAAAAACTTACCATTTTTAAGCAAACAGGATTTGGCACAGCAATCTCTCTTCCTGTTGGTATAAGTGTACCTTTCACAGCATCACGCTTAAAAATCACGATGTTATCACTGTCTTGATTTGCCACCAATACAAAATTCCCCGTGGGGTCAATCATAAAATTTCTTGGTTTTTTGCCCAATACCGACTGGTGTGCTACATAAGTTAACTTACCTGTTTTGGCATCTACTTCATAAATCACCAAACTGTCATGAACCCGATTGGAGCCATACAAAAACTTGCCATCGGGCGAGATTTGGATATCGGCACAATTCAAATCTCCTTTCAAGTCGGCAGGCTTCGTTGAAATGGTCTGAATGGCATTTAAAGCCCCATTTTTATAATCAAAAGCTACTACTTCCCCTGATATTTCTTGAATACAATAGGCAAATTTCCCATTCGGGTGAAACGCAAAATGGCGAGGACCTGAACTACTTTTTATTTTAGTAAAAGGAGGGTTCCCTGAAGATAATTTACCCGTTTTAATATCCAAAAAATAGGTCATAATTTTATCAATTCCTAAGTCAGCCACAAATACATCCATGTTATTCGGAGCAATATTAATGGAATGTACATGAGGACTTTCTTGGTTGCCAGGGTTAGTACTTTTCCCCTCATGCTGAATCGTTTGAGTGGCTTTCCCTAAACTTCCATCAGCTTCTACAGGAAAAACCGAAAGATTGCCAGCACCATAATTTCCACATATTACCCATTTGCCCGTTTTATCAATTGCCACATGACAAGGATAATTTCCGTTGGCAGATTGTGTAGTTAGCGGGGTGAGAATACCTGTCTTTTTATCAAAGCTAAAGGAATGTACAGACCCTTGTTTATCAGTTTCGCCCGCAGAATAAACATATTTTGAATTTGGAGAAACAGCTAAAAAAGAAGGGTTTTTGATATTTTTAGCTATGCTTTCAGGTGTAAATTCTCCCGTTTTGACATTGAATTTAAAGGTATAAATCCCTTCACTTTTACCTGAGGTATAGGTTCCAACCAAAAGATGAAAATCATTATTCATAGACTTTTTAGAAGATTTTTGAGCAAAAATAATAGTATTAAAAAATACTAAAAAAATGAAAAAGAGTTGGCCAATTAGTTTCATAAGAAAAGATGATTGTGTTTTAAATTTTCACAATTTAAGGCTTTTTTCTGTATGAATAATTAGGAATCAAAAATAAACCCTCCTGAGTATCTGAGACACTTAGAAGGGCTATGTGTTATTATTTTTTATATATTTACAAATCCCCAAGTATCAGGTTTGATAATCTGACACCATAGAAACTTAATCACTAATTATTCAGTACAAAATATTAAAACTCTACTTCAATTTGTTTCTTAAATCCTTTTCTATTATCGTCAAAAGGCATTACAATTTTCCATTGATGATTATGATAGCGAGCGGAGATATTCTCTACATCCACAAAGTTTGGCAACATCAATTGTCCAATGGTTTGGGGAACATAATTCTCAGCCATTTCTTGTTCAGCAGTTTTCAAAACAGGCTGAAGTGCGTATAACCATAGGCGGTTTTCGTTGATATCCATTTTTAAATGATCACCTTCTAAACCTGCCACTCTTACTAAAACTTCATAAGAATTATCAGTTTGACTTATTTCTATTTTGGGTTCAGCACGTCCGCCATTAAGCGTATTGTTGAAATCTATATTGGCTAAAATTTCTCTCGGAATTACAATTTTATTTTTCATGATTATGTGCAGTTTTTTAAAATATTTTCAGTTTATTCTATATTACTCAAAACTTATACCAATCTAAAAAAGAAGACAATATGACGGGTTTTAGAAAACAGAATACGGTTATCAAAAAACATATTTTTTTCTACAACTATCTGTTAATCAAAGTCTTAATAATGTTTTTATTTTAAAAAATATATTATTGAATATGCCATAATGTCTTAAAAAAGAAAGCTTCTTAAAAAATGGAAAGCCTTATGAAAAGTATTGTTATTTAAAACCATTTACCATTTACTGTGAACGATTAATTACATATTTCCCTGTGTCATCCACCGTTACATTCGGAACAACGTTTCCTTGGTCAAAGGCATCAAATCCGGGTTTCAACCATGACCAAAATTCCAACAATTGAGCATTAGAAGCATAGTCAGACTGTAAGGAATTATAATTTTCTTCTGTCATTTTCATGGGGAAGATATGAATTGAAATCTCTTGTTGTCCGCTTTTGGCTCGGGCAGCCCATAGATAAACTTCTTTGATATTATCATCGCCAATAGGGATACAACCGATAGAAATACATGAGCCATGTACAAAAATATTGTCTCCAGAATTAAGTTGGTCAGCAAATTTTTTATCCGAATCATTAGGATAATTTATTCGGAAAGAGAGGTAATAATTGCTTAGGGGATTGAAGGCATCAATAGTATAAAATCCTTCAGGCATTTGGCGGTCTTCTGAACGGCGTTTGGGACCTAATATACCCGTAGTAGCATAAAAATCATAGGTTTTCAAGAGTTTGTAGGCGCTTTCATCTTTATTTTTTGCCC
>JANPIG010000383.1:0-1273 GCA_031424875.1 Cytophagales bacterium | reverse complement strand
ATACAATCCTTCTGATACCGATATTATCTATCTCCGAAGCACTGTTTACAATCTTAAAGGCGACTATCAAACAGCCATAGAGCTTTTAACAGAGGTTTTGGACATTGCAGAAGATAAAGACGAAGTGTATTTTCATATCGGTTTGGCGTATCAGAGTTGGGGGAAACATCATAATGCAGTTGCCGCTTTTAAGCAATCTATCGAGATAAATATCAAGAATGAAAATGCCCTTTATGAGCTGGCGAATAGTCTGGATGAAATTGGTAAATTAGAAGAATCGCTACCATATTATCAGCAATTTATCGACACCGACCCTTACTCAGAAAATGCTTGGTACAATATCGGAATTGCTTATTCTAAGTTAGGGAAATTTGAAGATGCAGCAGAGGCTTATGAGTTTTCGGTTGCCATTAATGATAAGTTTTCTTCTGGATATTTTAATCTGGGAAACTCTTATATGAATCTTGGCAATTGGGCAAAAGCAGAAGAGGCTTATCGATATTGTCTTGAGCATGAGGATGTTACACCCGAAGTGTATTGTTGTTTTGGAGCAAGTATTGAACGGCAAGAACGTTTCGGTGAAGCCATTCATTACTATAAAGATGCCATCAAGTTAGACCCCAATTGGGATGATGGTTATTTTGGCGTAGGCGTTTGCCTCTGCGAATTGGAACGCTGGTTTGAAGCTACTCATTTCTTGAAAAAAGCCATAACCCTTGATGACAAAAATGCCTATTACTGGCTAACGATGGGTGATGCAGAATTTGGTTTGGGCAATACCGTTTCAGCAATGGAAGCCTATCAAAAATCGGTAGAATTGGAGGTAATTAATCCAGAAGCATGGATAAAATGGTCGGCAATCAATCATGAGCAAGGTGATTTTGAAATGGCGGCAGAATTGATGTTGTCTGCCATAGATGCCATGCCTGAAGAAGCTGAATTGTATTACCGTGCTGCCGTTTATTTCATCAAATCGGGAAGGTATAAAGAGGCTTTCAATTACTTAGAAACTGGTCTGATTCTCAGTTACGAAGGACACGAAATTATGTTTGAATATTTCAAAAATTTAGAAACGCAAAAGGCGATTTTTAGAATTATTGAACAGTACAGGAAATAGATATGAGATTTGAAATATGAGTTATAAAATCAAAAAGGGATTGATGTTTTGAACGTCAATCCCTTTTTGATTTATAGCTACTTCTACCAAAAATTTATACTAATTTTAGAAACAAATTGCATCTTTTTTGAAAAAATGTGTCATTGTCATTCTGAA
>JANPIG010000382.1:0-23702 GCA_031424875.1 Cytophagales bacterium | reverse complement strand
CAAATCATAAGCCCCTCCCATCAAGGGGAGGGGTTGGGGTGGGGTAACAACTCGAAATAAAATGCAAGAAGAAGCAAAATATTGGTACCTCCACGACCATCAATTATTCTCAATATTGAGCCGTGAAGAGAACCGTGCATTATGTTTGATTCCGAACTTTAAAACGGTTCGGAAAAACGAAATCCTCTATTTTTCGCATGATAGCGAACAGCGGCTTTACACCATCAAAAGTGGTACGCTCAAAATCGTGCGAGTCGATATGGATGGCAATGAAACGGTAAAGGAAGTCCTCCGCTCAGGTGATTTGTTTGGGCAATATACTTTTGATGAAGCAATGGATGAAAACCAAGACGAATTTGCCGTGGCCATCTCTGAAAAGGTAGTAATTTGCAGTTTCAAAATTCAAGATTTTGAGGAAATTCTTAATAGAAACCCTCAATTAGCGGTTCGTTATACCAAATTGGTAGGCTTCAAAATCAAAAGAATTACCAATAATTATAGCAATTTGATGTTTAAAGATGTAAAAGCTCGCTTTGCATTATTCCTAAAAGACTGGGCAATACGTGAAGGAAAGGGTGAAGAAAAAAATGTTATGGTAAAAAATTATTTAACTCACAATGACATCGCAGGACTAATTTGTAGCACTCGTCAAACGGTAACATTATTATTCAACGAATTCAAAAATGCAGGTTTGATTGATTATAACCGAAGCGAAATTGTTGTGCATGATGTAAAGAAATTAGTTTAATAAATTCACTAACTGTACTACCGCCAAACCCAAAAAAATTAACCCAATCAGTTTATTTAAACGACTGTCGTTCAAGTATTTATAGACAAAATCTCGCTTTCGATTTGCGATATATGCGTAAGTATATACCAAACCAAAAGTACCCGTACCCGCCCCCAAAACGAAGAAAATTCTTTCTGCTAAACTGTTGATTTTCAAGAAATCATAGCCATTATAAGCTAACAAAATCAATACCCAAAAGGCAATTAATTGAGGATTGAAAAGCGAAAGCGAAATTCCTTTAAAAAACGAAAATACCCGTCCTTTGGTAGAGACTTCTTCGGATTTTATTGGGGCTGGTTTTTGGAAAAAGGTAATCGTTCCTACTAAAATCAATAATCCAATAATTCCCCATTTCATCGCCATTGCCACGGCTGGATATTTATCGAAAATGAATACACCTTCCGTTGCCAAATAGGCGTAAGCACTCTCGCAAAGCACACCGCCAAAAGCAACCCACATCGCCATTTTGAACGTTTTTTGGAGCGTAGTATGCACGACATATACACTCAGCGGACCAGGTGGAATGGTGGCTACATAGCTGATTAAGGCGGTTATGAGATAAATGATGAGGGGCTTCAAAGAGAAATATTAATTATGAAATTTGAATTATTAGGGCTATACACTCAAAACGAAATGAAGGTAAAATAATTGTCGTAATAATATAGCTACATTATTGTTTCCTGAACATTATCTTTACACTTCAAACCAAAAAACAAAAAAATGTCAAGACAAAATATACTTACTGGTTCGCCTTGGGAGGATAAAATGGGTTATTGTCGTGCCGTCAGAATCGGGAATATTATTGAAATATCAGGCACAGTTGCCATAGTGGACGGTGAAAAAGTAAAGGCTGATGATACCTACGCCCAAACAAACAACATTCTGGAACGCATTGCTAAAGTTTTGGAAGAAGCTGGTTCAAGCATGAACGACGTGGTAAGAACCCGAATTTTTACTACTGATATATCACAATTTGATAATATAGCTAAAGCTCACGGAGCATATTTTGGAGCAATCAAACCCACTACTGGAATATACGAAATCAGTAAATTGGTGGCTCCTGAGTACATGGTAGAAATAGAATTTACTGCGATAGTTCAATAGGCTGTTGATATATTTATGGAAGTCGTTCTTTTGAAGGACGACTTCCGTACCAAAATAATTATTCTAAACTCTTCTTTTATCATGCTCTCACAATATTTCAACCAAGATCATCAACTTTTTAGAGCTTCAGTTCGTCAATTTATTGATAAAGAAGTTACGCCTCATGCGGAAGAATGGGAGGCTGCTCGCCAAATCCCAAAATCCATCTTCAAACGCATGGGTGATTTGGGATATTTAGGTATTAATTTTCCAGAGGAGTATGGCGGAACAAATGCCGATTTGTGGTATTCAGTCGTGTTTTTGGAAGAAATTGTCCGTAGCACTATGGGCGGATTTTCTACTGCCGTTAGCGTCCATCAATATATGGCAGTCAATCATATTGCTAAAATTGGAAGTTCATTTTTGAAAGAAAAATACCTTGTACCCGCCATTGCAGGAGAGAAAATTGCCGCTTTGGGTATCTCCGAACCTAATGCTGGTTCAGACGTTTCTGCCATTCTAACAACGGCAATTCGTGAGGGCGATAAGTATATTATAAACGGCTCAAAGACCTTTATCACCAACGGAACGTATGGCGATTTCATTACGCTCACCTGCAAAACAAATCCCTCCGCAGGGGCAAATGGCGTAAGTTTAATTATGGTAGATTTGGATGCTGAGGGCGTGAGTCGTACCAAATTGAACAAAATGGGTTGGCACAGTTCAGATACTGCCGAGATTCGTTTTGATAATGTCCGAGTGCCTGTCAGCCATTTGGTAGGTCAGGAAAATGCAGGTTTTTATTATTTAATGGAAAGCCTTCAATTAGAAAGACTGGTGGCATCAATCATGGCAGTGGCAGGAGCAGAAATGAGTCTGGATTTAACCATTCAATATTTGCACGAGCGAGAAACCTTCGGTCGCCCAATTGCTAAATATCAAGCCATCCGTCATAAAATTGCAGAAATGGCTACGGAAGTGGACGTTGCCCGTGAGTTTGTCTATTCAACTTGTTGGAAATTTATCAAGGGCGAAGTAGTCGTAAAAGAATGTTCGATGGCAAAGCTTTTCACCTCCGAACTCGCCAAAAGGGTTGCTGATGGCTGCTTACAATTCTTCGGAGGATTTGGGTATATTGAAGATTATCCAATTTGTAGAATTTACCGTGATGCCCGTGTGGGTACAATTGCAGGGGGAACTTCGGAAATTATGAAAGAAATTATTGGTAAAATTGTGGTGGACGGAGCGGCTTATAAGAAGGTATATCAATCGTAAGTATTTATGAATTGTTATTTTCAAAAGAACACTTGTTTAAATACAGTTACTATCAAAATGTTTACGTTACGATGGTGATAGGTATTTAAATAATTAGGAATATAAAACCAAGAAAGACTCCCACTGATGGAAGTCTTTCTTTTAAAATTAACCAGCAACTGATAAAGTAATTTTTCTTCTACGCATCTTACTAAAACATTTTTCAATTAATTGATTATAAATAATGCCAAATTGTTCAGAACACCACGTTCGCAATTCTTTAATTTCATCGGCTATTAATGCTTTAATTGCTTTTCTTAACTCTTTTTCAAATAATTTTGCATCAAAGCTAACTTTTTGTAGTATAACTTTGACATAATCTAAGGTTGTCATAGCTTTTAATTGATTTTGAAGGGAAGGATTGATATATTGGTTCAAATATAATTTGTAAAGTATTGATAATCAACAACTAAACATTAAATTAGTATTAAATACTTAACAATTATTATCCCCAACACATATCCCTAAGTATTTAAATTTAGATTGAACATTAAAAATAACGGTGAAAGTTAGCAAATATTATATAAATATTCTAATATTTTTTTGCTTTTTATTAAGCATAGAGACGAACGCCCAACAAAGTGATGATGTCTCCTTAATAATTGGCGAGAAAAATATTACCCTCGAAGACCCCTTTATTATTACAGTGGTCATAAAATTTATGGGTGATGTTTCTACTACTCCAGATTGTAAATTTCCTGAGCTTCCAAACTTTTCAAAAAGAGGGCAATCCAAATCAACTGCTCGCTCATTTGTGGGTGGCCATCCACTTACTACCTGTACCATAACTCAAAATTATTCAGCTAAAAAAGATGGCAATTTAAAGGTAGCTGCCTTTAAAGTAAATGTGAACGGAGCGGACTTAAAATCTGAAGCTTTTATCGTCAAAGTAAGCAAAAATACTATGCCAGATAAAAGAGAATCTGGCAGTTCTGAATTTTCTACTCCAGACAAAAATACCAAAAAAGAAGAAGATTTTACTGATTTTATTGAAGGAAACAATGCACAATTTATTGATACAAAAGAAGATGCTTTTTTATCATTAACTACTTCAAAATCAAATCCTTATGTAGGTGAAGGATTCACAGTAACATTTGCTTTTTATGTGGCTGAAAATAATACTGCCGACATTCAATTTAATCATAACGAAATACAAATTCCTGAAATCACGAAGCGAATTAAACCCGAAAATTGTTGGGAAGAAAATTTTGGTATCACCGAAACGCAAGGCACTTTAATTACCATAAATGGGAAAAAATATACGCAATATAAATTTTATGAAGCCACCTTTTATCCACTCAATAACAAACCAACAAATTTTCCATCCGTTACGCTAAAATTATTAAAATTTACGCCTGAAAAAAATGGGGGTAAAAAGGCAAGTACCGTTTCATTTTCTACTCGCCCATTCACGGTAAAAGCTAAAGAATTGCCGCCGCATCCACTGAAAAATGAGGTTTCGGTAGGAGAGTTTACGTTGAAAGAAAGTTTAAATAAATACAAAGTCAATACAGGAAAATCGGTACAGTATCATTTGCAGATTTTAGGCGATGGTTATAATATCAAACTGCCTCAAATGAAGAACGATACCATATTTGACTTCTTCCCACCTGAAATTGATGATAGCCAAGACCCCAGAAATGACAAAATAATTACCACAAAATCATTTACTTTTCAGATTATTCCAAAGCGGGCTGGTAATTTTGCCTTAGAAAAATATTTCCAATGGATTTATTTCAATACTAAAAAAGAACAATACGATACGCTAAAATCAAAAGTGTCCTTGGGAGTTGAGGGAGCAACTATTACTACTGCAGAGGTACCTTCTGCGATTACTTCGGTTTATGAAGGTATTGAAAAAACGGATTCATCAGAAGAAGCAAATAATTTCGTAAAAATCCTGAAAGATGAGGCCAATATTCTGATTGTCATTATGCTAATCGGAATGATTTATGTTTTAATTCCAAATAAGAAAAAATGAGTAGCACATACGGTAAATTATTTAAAATCAGCACTTTCGGAGAATCTCATGGCACAGCCGTGGGCGTAATTATTGATGGTTGTCCTTCGGGAATTGACTTTAATTCTGAATTCATCCAGTCAGAATTAGACCGTCGTAAGCCAGGACAATCTCGTATCACCACCCAACGCCGAGAAGCTGATGAATTTGAGGTACTTTCTGGAATTTTTGAAGGAAAAACCACTGGAACACCCATTGCGATAGTGGTAAAAAATGCCGACCAACGTTCCAAAGATTATACCCACATTGCCCAGCAGTTTCGTCCTTCCCACGCAGATTATACCTACACCGCCAAATACGGCAATCGTGATTATCGTGGTGGTGGACGCAGCTCTGCCCGTGAGACTATTGCACGAGTGGCGGCGGGAGCATTGGCAAAATTGGTTCTAAGGCAAGTAGGCGTAGAAATTCAGTCGTATGTTTCGCAGGTAGGAAAATTGAAATTAGAGACTCCTTATCAACAATTAGACATTGCATTAGCGGAAGAAAATGCCGTTCGTTGTCCCGACCCAGCCATGGCTCAACAAATGTTTGATTTGATTGATGAAACCCGCAAACGGGGCGATTCCATCGGGGGCGTGGTTAATTGCGTTATCACGGGTACGCCCGTAGGATTAGGCGAGCCAGTTTTTGATAAACTCCATGCCGAATTGGGAAAAGCCATGTTGAGCATCAATGCCGTAAAAGGTTTTGAATACGGCAGTGGTTTTGAAGGCGTAGAAATGTACGGTTCAGAACATAATGATGAAATGTATTTGGATGAAAATGAGCGAGTTAGAACAAAAACTAATCACTCAGGAGGGGTTCAAGGAGGCATTTCAAACGGAGAAGATATTTATTTTAGAGTAGCCTTCAAACCTGTAGCCACTATCATGATTGACCAAGAAAGCGTAGATGCAGAGGGCAATTCAGTAACGGTGTCAGGCAAAGGTCGCCACGACCCATGCGTTGTGCCCAGAGCCGTACCCATCGTGGAAGCCATGGCAGCTTTGGTTTTAGTGGATTTTTATTTGAGGAATAAGGCGTATTCAAGATAAATATTTATGTTAGACCACAGATATGACGGATTTGGCAGATTTACACAGATAAAATTAATAAAATCTGTATAAATCTGTCAAATCCGTTAAATCAGTGGTCTAACTTTTTATTACTAATCAATCTATGTTTTCAGACGAATACTTCATGCACTTTGCCCTTCAACAAGCCGAATTGGCTTTTGATGAAGGTGAAATACCCGTTGGGGCATTGATAGTTTGTCAAAATCATATCATTGCCAAAGGGTATAATCAAACCGAGAAACTTCAAGATGTAACTGCCCATGCGGAAATGTTGGCTCTTACTGCCGCCAGCAATAAAATGGGAGCTAAATACTTGAAGGACTGCACCTTATACGTTACCCTCGAGCCCTGTGTAATGTGTGCAGGAGCCATTTTTTGGTCGCAAATTGGGCGAATTGTTTGGGGAGCTTCCGATGAAAAAAGGGGATGCCAAAGAGTTCAGCCAGCCATCATTCACCCCAAAACCCAAATTTCTACGGGGGTGTTTCAAGCAGATTGTGAAGAAATTTTAAAACGATTTTTTGCAAATCTTAGAACTTAATTAGCCTTTTAATAGTTTTTTGTTCAAGTAAAAAGTATTAAATATTTTTTAATTCGCAATGTTCAATGTCCAATGAATAATATTCAAATTTCTTTCTTGCGTATAAACCTTAGGAGTCAAATACTTGAAAGCGAAACGCCGCCCGATTGTAAATTGAATATTGAAAATTGAAAAATGTCATATAATATAATCTAAATTATAAAAAAAATAAAAAAATGGCTTTTGTCTTAGACCCTTTACCTTATGCAAATGATGCCTTAGAGCCTCATTTCGATGCTTTGACCATGGAAATTCACCATGATCGTCATCATAATGCTTATGTTACAAACCTTAATGCCGCCGTTGCTGGAACGGGTGCCGAAGGAAAAACCATCGAAGAATTGATGTCTTCTATTAGCACACTTCCAACGGCTGTCCGTAATAATGGTGGTGGGCATTGGAATCATACTTTCTTCTGGAATATTCTTGCACCAAACGCTGGCGGTTTGCCAGTAGGTACCTTGGCTACGGCTATTGATTCTACTTTTGGTTCATTTGATAATCTAAAAGCAGAATTTAAAAAGGCTGGAATCGGACGTTTTGGTTCGGGATGGGCGTGGTTAATTGTGAAAGCAGATGGTTCATTAGCTATTACTTCAACGCCAAACCAAGATAATCCTTTGATGGACGTTGCCGAGGCAAAAGGTACACCAATCTTAGGCTTAGACGTTTGGGAACACGCATATTACTTGAAATTCCAAAATAAACGCCCAGACTATATTGATGCTTTCTGGAACGTAGTGGATTGGAATGGTGCAGAGGCACGTTATAAGGCAGCTGTTTAATTAATAATAAATAGTTAACAGTGAATAGTTGAGTTTAACCAAGAGTGCGAACGATTACAAACTATACCCGATAATTTATAGTTAACAGTGAATAGTTGAGTTTAACCTTTTGTGAAAGGCATAATTTTGAAATTTTTTCTTAACTATTCATTGTTAATTATCAATTATTAACTATTTTTGCAGTCCCAAAACAATTATGCAGGATGTAGCTCAGTTGGTTAGAGCGCTGGTTTGTGGTGCCGGAGGCCGTGGGTTCGAGCCCCATCTTCCTGCCAAAAACCTTGTCGAACAGACAAGGTTTTTTTGTTGTTATACCTAAATGAAAATGTCCCTTCAATCTCTCATAACCGTTAAATATCGTATGATTACTTTCATAGTAATTATACTGATGTACCTTGCTGGGACGATTGGCTTGCTTGTTCCTTACACACAACCCTATTTTAAATTGGCTTCTGCTTTCAATCTGTGGGTTTCGCTAATTTTGTTATTATTTTTTCATAAGGATTTTAATAAATCATTTATTTTTACCGCAACATTTATCCTGCTTTCAGGATTTGTTGTGGAGGTAGCGGGCGTACATACTGGGGTGATTTTTGGTAAATATTATTACGGACAGACGCTTGGCATTAAACTTTTTGAGGTACCCGTGGTTATTGGCGCTAATTGGTTGCTATTAGTTTATTGTTCAGCAATGAGTGTACAAAGTATTTTTTTAAAAGTAAAAAAACAATCTTTTTTTACTACTATTTTTGTTCAATCTCTTGCTTCAGCAGGACTAATGGTTTTGCTTGATTTGCTAATAGAGCCTATAGCTATTCAATTAGATTTTTGGCATTGGCAAAACGAAGAAATTCCCTTACAGAACTTCCAAGCATGGTTTTTGATTGCTTTTATTCTTAACTACATTTTTTTGAAGGCTAAGTTTCTGAAAGTCAATCCTTTGGCTATTTTGCTTCTTTTATTGCAATTTTTATTCTTTACTTGTCTAACCATTTATTATTATTATTTTTAATAAAATAAAATTTGTTTAGTTTTTTAAACTTTTCCTTAAACATAACGTTGTCTATTTAGAGAAGATTTATAGAAAATTCTTTGGATAATGATTAGAGATTTTGTTATATTGTATCCTAAATTTTTATTAAGTCTGATTTATAGGCAAATGTTTTAGTTTTAGTTTTTATTAAAGGTCTATTGTTTTAAGAGAATCGTGAAATCGTAAGACTGAAAAAACAAGCCATGAGCAATTATTCAATTAGAGACCTCGAACAGCTTTCGGGCATCAAGGCTCACACGCTCCGAATTTGGGAGCAACGTTATGATATTCTGAAACCAGAGCGCACTGATACTAATATTCGTACTTATGATGATAAGGACCTAAAATTGGTATTGAATATTGCTTTGCTGAAAGATCATGGCTATAAAATTTCGGAGATTTCTAAGATGGAAGCCGATGAGATGTCGAAAGAGGTGATGTCTATTTCGGATAAGCAAATGAATTATCCTGACCAAATTCATGCCCTCACGATTTCGATGTTAGATTTGGACGAAGAACGTTTTGAGAAAATTGTAAGTACCAACACACTCCAATTTGGCTTCGAGAACATGATGGTTAATATTATTTATCCATTTTTGAGTCGTATTGG
Organism: Cytophagales bacterium; assembly: GCA_031424875.1. GTDB lineage: Bacteria > Bacteroidota > Bacteroidia > Cytophagales > Spirosomataceae > Arcicella. Next base: position 14,429 of record JANPIG010000382.1, on the reverse strand, counting down.
AACACTCTGGATTACGGGGTCGATTGGTCCCGCCCAAGAGCATTTTATCTCTAATTTGATTCGTCAGAAATTAATTGTTGCCATTGATGGTCAGTTGCCTTCTTTGCGTCCTGGGGCTAAAAAATATTTGATGTATTTGCCCGAAGGTGAAATGCATGAAATCAGTCTTTTGTTTGGAAATTATATCGTGCGTTCACGTCAGAACAAAGTGATTTATTTAGGGCAAAGTTTGCCTTTCAACGAATTATCTTTCGCTTGTCAGATGCACAAACCTGATTATATTTTCTCGGTAATTACATCCGTGCCTGGACAAGACGAAATACAAAGATATGTGTATCGTTTAGCCAAAGAATTTCCAGATTCTAAGATATTACTGACTGGTTATCAAGTAGTTGGACAAGATATTGATTGCCCTGATAACGTAGAAATTATTACGCAAATTCGTCAATTGATGGATATTGCGGCGGAGTAATAAGATTTTTATTATAGGTTTAGAAAAATAGGTCAAGGAATCGAATTCTTTGACCTATTTTTTGTGAGCTACATTTACGCATTTCGATACATGAAAAATTACACTTTGTTTTTTTCGAATTTCCTAAAAAACCATTTGATAGAAAGCTCCATTACAATAGCCTGAATAATTGCTAAATAAAATTCAAGAGATATACAATTAAATGAATAGACAAAATACATCAAAGTGATTGACAAAACGATAATTCCTGTTATGGTATTGTTCAATATTTTGTGAATTTGTTTAATCATTTTTATAAAGATTCTGTATACCACATCATAGCTATATTTTACACCAAGTTTATGCCCATAAGCATTCAAGGGCATGAAACTATTTTACTCTTTACTATATCTTTTTAGCATAAATACTACAAAAGATATAGTAATTACAGACTGTAAAATAATAAAGTAAAAATTGAGCGATTTGTAGTCGAATGAATTTTCGAAATACATTAGTATCACTGACATAAGAAAAACGGCTATAAACAACCTAATGAATGAGGGATATTTTTTCATGGTTTATAATTTTTAGGATTGTACAAAATTACTAAAAGTAATTTCCAAGTCTTCTAATTTTTTTCAATTGAATTTTGATTTCGTAAATTGGAGGACAATTTATTGGTATTGCATCATATTGACCTGTTGTTTCATTCCAAACTAACTCCGTTTGAAAACAGAAAGGTAGTGTATTAGCAGGTTGCCCATCTCTTGTTATAACCTTTATAGCATAATGTCTCGCACAAGTTCGTATTAATTCAGTCATAATTTTCTTCATAACCCCAGCTGTAAATCCGCCAGCAAAACCAAATACTGCACCCGCCACTGCACCAGTTACAGTTCCGAAACCAGGTAGAGCTACTGTTCCGCCTGCAGCACCTGTATATCCGCCTGCAATTCCACCCGCAAAACCTCCTACAACACCATTTATAAAAGCACCACGCCAATCAACAGTACATCCACTTACTCTACTACTCTTTTGAAGAAAGTTATTCTCTTCAGGATCAGAACCATAATCTTCTATATATTCTAAATTTTCTGAAAAATACTTGCCTGTTATATAAACGTATTCTGTCATTGCTAACATCTGAGTTTTCTCCTCATCATTAAGATTACTTATTCCTATTTTGTCCCTAAACGCTACTGCAACATTCATAGCATCAGTGGGTCCGTTAATCGTCCCTAAATCATTTTGCAGTTCAGAAAATAAATTTATTTGCCCTTGTGAAAATACTTGATAGTCATCCGAAATTCGAGCTTGAGAAGTTGCTTTTAATTTCTCCATATCAACGCCGCTTTTTTGAAAAAAGCTTGTTGATAAATCTTGTAACTTATTTTCATCAAAAACAATACTTTCATTATTTACTCTTGTATCTTCAATATTATTGAGCATATAAACAAAATGCCTACTATATAAAGCGTCAAAAGCCTTTGCTTTCTGTTGAAGAGCCTTACTAAGCCCATTACTCGAAATTGGATTATTCTCAATATTATTTTGACAGCCAAAAATTAAACTCAAAATGAGAATAATTGAAGGAAACATTATCTTTTTCATTTTAAATAAATTTTAATCAACAAAACGCCTACTCAATCAAAGGTTTTTTCGGCTACCACCTGTCGTTGCAACTAACGATACAAAGTTGCGAGGTGTTTCTGGCAAAGTAAATCCCTCCTAAGTGGGAGATTAGTGGGAGATTAGTGGGATATTGCCAACATCTGATATAAATTTGAGGACATCAAAAATTTGGTCATGGCTTTTTTACCACTAATTCCTACTTTCTTCATGATGTTTTTTCGATGAGATTTTACCGTTTCTTCGGAGACACAAAGTTTGTCGGCAATTTCTTGGTTGCTCATTAATTCACGAGCCAATTTCAAGATTCTAAATTCTTGTTGTGTAAATTCGGGAGAGACGTTTGTGTTTTCACGCCCGCCAGCGTTTAAGGCATTCATAGAGTATTGATTTAAGAGTGAGATTTATTAATTTAACGCTCAAATCTAAACACTTATTTTGTTAGTTCAAAATAATATTTTGACGTATATATAAAAATAAAATTAGGGGGGGGGGGTAAATTTTTTGTTGTATCTCATTGACTATCAAATAGTTGCAGTGAAAACGATTTTGTAAAAATATTTTACCATTATAAATTTTCATCATTCAATTTTATATGCAATCACAAACCCGAAAACCCCAAACTGGACCGCTTCAAGGAATCCGAATTTTAGACTTGACTCGCTTATTGCCAGGACCTTTGGGTACAATGCTCATGGCGGATATGGGTGCAGAGGTTATCAAAATTGAAGACCCCAACGCTCCCGATTACGTCAGGATGTTTCCGCCTTTTGTGGGAGGTGAATCGGTCAATTATTTGGCGTATAATCGTTCCAAAAGGAGTATGCTGTTGGATTATAAGTCGGAAGAAGGGCGAAAGATTTTCTTTGAACTCATCAAAACTGCGGATGTAGTAGTGGAGCAATTCAGACCTCAATTTTTGGATAAATTGGGCATTGGTTATGAAGCTGCCAAGGCAATAAATCCTAAAATAATCTACGTTTCCGTTACGGGTTACGGACAAACGGGACCTTACGCCCATTTGGCAGGACATGATTTGAACTACATCAGTTACGCAGGAATTTTGGGTATAACGGGCAATTCTGACGAAGCCCCTCCCCTATTGGGCGTACAATTGGCGGATATTGCAGGTGGCTCGTACATGAGTGTGATTGCTACGCTTTCGGCTCTGTACGCTCGTACACAAACGGGCGTAGGTCAGCACGTAGATGTGTCTATGACGGATGCCGTAATGCCTTTATTGTCAGTATCTTATGCTTCGTATTCAGCTACGCTTCAAGCCCAAGTCAGAGGGACATTACCGCTTTCGGGTGGGATGCCAAACTATGGCGTTTATATTTGTCAAGATAAAAAATATGTAGCTTTGGGAACATTAGAAGCTAAGTTTTGGAGTAAATTTTGTGATTTGACTCATAAGCCCGACTGGAAAATGTTCATGGTTCCTCAGAATACGGAACAATTACAAAGTTTCAAGAATCTGATTGGCGGTTTATTTTTAGAAAAAAATCGGGCAGAATGGGTAGAATTTGGTTTTGAAAATGACCTTTTAATTAGCCCCGTTTATGGATTGGAAGACTTAGAAAATGACCCGCATCTCCTTGAACGTCATATGATTATTGAAACTGAACACCCCACGGCAGGAAAATTGAAAAGCATTGGTGTACCGATAAAATTCTCTGAAACCCAAGCCAAACCATCATGGGCTGCACCGCTTTTGGGAGAGGATACGGAGGCGATTTTGAGAGAGCTTTTTGGGTGAGAGGTTTTAGTAGATTTCTCTGTCTGTGGCGAAAAAATCGGCGAATTGCTTTCATGTACATTCAAAAGTCGTCAAAATCTAATTTGAAGAGTTCTTCAAATTTTTGATAATTTCTTCTATTTTTTGGATAGATAAACCAAAAGATTTTGCAATAATTTCAGGAGCAATACCATTCTGAATTAAGCCCTTAACATAATTTAATGTTACGTTTTCTGTGGCTTCCATACGGATTCGTTGATCGACTGTCATAAATTTTTGTGTTACGATGGTTGAAACTTTTGTAAAAATAATCATTAACTCGTTGCTTGTCAAGTCAAAAAAAACTCCCACGAATTTTTCCTAACTTGCAAGTTCAAATTTTGAACAATAATCTCTCCAAAATGAATTACATTGAATTACAACTATTCGTCAATCCTGAATTTTCGGATATTTTTATGGCTGAATTAGGCGAAATCGGCTACGAAACTTTCACCGAAGAACCGGACGGATTGAATGCCTATATCACCGAAGATTTATTCTCAGAAACTGCCCTTGATGAAATTATGGAGCGTTATCTGCCGATGACTCCCATCAGATATTCATATAAAACCCTCGAAAAAAAGAACTGGAACGAAGAATGGGAGAAAAATTACGAACCCATCATTGCCGCTAATGGTCGTGTGCGAGTGCGAGCCAGTTTTCACGAAACAGACTCAACTATTGAATACGATTTGTTGATAAACCCAAAAATGTCTTTCGGAACGGGGCATCATGAAACTACTTCGATGGTATTGGGATTGCAGATGAACGTAAACCATGAAGGTAAAAAAGTGTTGGACGTAGGCTGCGGAACGGGTATTTTAGCCATCTTAGCCAGTAAATTAGGAGCATTGGAAGTAGCGGGGTTTGATATTGAAGAATGGGCAGCCGAAAATTCTCGTGAAAATTGTCAACTTAATGATTGTCAGAATATTACCATCCGTCAGGGAACGATTGAAGATGAACCTATCGACCAATATGACATCGTTTTGGCGAACATCAACCGCAATATTTTGATGCGAGATATTCCAAAATACGTAGCATTTATGAAACCAGCCCCTTCACAATTGGTGGTCAGCGGTTTTTATCAATACGATATTGAAGACATCGAAAATGTGGCAAAAGAAGCGGGTTTGGTGAAAATACAGACGGAGAATAAGAATAATTGGGCGGCTGTGGTTTTTGAGCGGATATAAACACCAATCAACAAAATACCAATCAAAAGAATTCGTTAATTTTACAGAAGCGTTAACCACATAGTTAGGATAGGAATTTTAGGATTTTCTAAAATATAATGCTATGTATCAAAAGGTTATGAATTAATGCAATCTGTAAAATCTATGAACATCAAATCGTTGTTATTTGCCTTGTGTTTTGCCCTTTCGAGCGTGTGCGTGTATGCACAAGGTCTAAAAATATCTGATAAACCCGAAGAGTTTTTGGCAGATGCTAAGAATTTTTTGGTTCTTTCTGGAAATCCTCAAGCGGAGGGAATTGCCCAAAATTTTGATAAACTCTGGAATTCAGGAAAACTTACCGATGCCCAAAAGGCAAAATTGGCGAGTCTTTCTAATTTTATGTTCAAAAAGGGCTATAAACCACCGCAATATGTGGCATTTTTTGAGGCAGTTATTTTGGGAGTAAATAATGCCCTGATTCCTCAATCTGGCTTAGATAATTACCTCGAAACATTGCGTAAATCAGTAGAAACGGGTGATACTAAAACGACCCTTCGATATATCGAAATCAGTAGATTATTCTTTAACAATCGGGCGATTTATTTTACAAATTTCAACCGCTTATACGCTGAAAATGGCTCTGTTTCTTTTCGTTATAATGAACAAAAAGTAGAAATTAATAAGCCAGAAAAGCTTATTACGCCCAATCAGCCTACGAATGCTACAACGCCAGAAGTAAATCCTAAGAAAAATGCTTGGGAAGATTTTGATGCACCTTTACCTACTGCAAGTAATGCTCCCGCACAAGCACAAGCCCCCGTTATAGAAGAACCTATTGGACAGTTTTTAAACCCTGGACCCGTTATAGAATTCAAAGGAATTGACTTAGTAATTGCCACTGCTAATGACTCGGTAGTGGTGAAAAATACTTCGCCCATTTTGAGTGTAAAAGATGGTATTTTGTTGGGAACGGGTGGAAAATTTACGTGGGAAAATGTGGGTTTGTCAGATGTTTTTGTAACGCTGAATAATTACAACATGGAAATCAGAAATCCGAAGTTGGTTGCTGATTTGGCTGCAATAACCCATGCTGAAAAGTTAAACGCTCCTATTAAAGGAATTTTTGAATTTCAGAGTAAAAAAAGGGTTAAAAATGCTCCCGCAACTTACCCAAGATTTATGTCGCTTGAAAGTGATGTATTTTTGAAAAATAGTGCCGATATTGACTACAAAGGCGGATTTACGATGGTAGGCAATCGTATTTCGAGTTCTTCTTTGGCTTCAAAATATGCAACCATTGTGGTAAAAAAAGACGGCAAAGTAGCGTTTAGAGTTACCAGCAAACGCTTTGAGATAGGAGATTCATTAATTACCTCACCAACTACCATTTTCACGGGTTATTTTGCCGACCAAGATTCGCTTTATCATCCTTCGGTAAAGTTGAATTATAACCGCAAAACAGAAATCCTAAAATTGAATAAAGTGGATGCAGGAGGATTCAGAGAAACCTCATATTCAGATAGTTACCACAAATTAGACATCACTGCCGACGGCTTAACTTGGAACTTGAAAGATAAAAAGATTGACTTTGCCATTCTCACGGCAAAGAATGTTGTACCTGCTCTTTTTGAGTCTTTTGATTATTATAATCCAGAACGTTTTGCTCAGATTTCGGCAAATTACAACTTTAATCCTTTGTTGGTAGTTTCTAATTTTATCCGAAAAAACAATCTTCAATCTACCACTATTTCCAACATTGCCCAAGCCTTTCAGAAAGATGCTACTGCTCTTCGTCCTGTATTTTTAGAGATGATGCAGAAAGGCTATTTTGAATACGACCCAGACGTTGAAAAATTGAAATTATCTCGAAAAGGGTTACATAATTTGGCGGCTTACGGAGCTAAAAAAGATTATGATAATTTCTTAATTCCTTCACTATATTCTTCAAATAGTAAAGATTCCACTTCCAATGCATCCTTAAATTTAAAAGATAATCAGCTGATAGTCAGGGGAGTAAAACAATTTTATTTATCTGATTCTCTCAATGTGTATATGGCTCCTTATGATAATTTGATTAAGGTAAATAAGGATAGAAACTTTGGAATTAGCGGCGAATTGAAAACGGGTAATTTCCGTTTTAGAGGAAAAGATTTGTCCTTTAATTATGGAGAATTTAGCGTAAAATTGAATAAAATTGACTCCATTACTTTCATTCCACAAAAAGAATTAGCCAAGAAAGGTCGCACCGAAATTGGGGGTGATTTGAAGTATGAAGCAGGGGTAATTTATATCAATAAACCCGATAATAAATCGGGTCGTCAGCGATTGGTGGAGTACCCACGCTTGGTTGTTCCTACGGGTGTAACCGCCTATTTCGACCATCCTTGGCGAGCCAACGGGGCTTATACCAAAAACATTTTCTTCAAAGTTCCCAGCATTGATTTTGACAGTTTGAACATCAAAGATATTGACTTTGTGGGTACATTCAATTCCGATGGAATCTTCCCTCCTTTCAAAGAAATTTTGATTTCAATGCCTGATAATTCGCTGGGTTTCAGTCATAAACCAGTTGAAGGCAAGTATAATTTGTACGGTGGAAAAACCTTCGTAAAGTTTACTTCGCCCCTTGTGATGGACAGAAGAGGACTACATACCGAAGGCGAAATCAACCATTTAACAGCTCAAATTCAAGCTAAGGAAGCCACGTTTACGTTGGATTCTGTAACGGCTTCGGGAACTACGGGTATCATCAACGAAGGCACGGTTGGACAGGCTTATTTTACCAAAGTAGATATTAAAAATTACTCGCTCAAATGGCAACCCAAAGTGGATAGTATGTTGGTGGTAACAAAGGGCAATTCCTTTGATTTTTATGCGGGTAGCTCAAAATTAGAAGGAAAATTATTAGTTCGTCAGACCGGTATGTATGGTTTTGGGGCAGTAAAAAGGCAAGATTCTGAAACGGTTTCTGACAATTTCAAATTTGGTAAAGAAGCCTTTACTGCTGAAATGGCAAATCTCTCAGTCGGTAATAATTTAAAGACTTCTAAGCCCGCCTTGTTAGGTAATAAAATGAATGTTAGTTTTAATTTGGCAACTGGTTTGGTAAGTATCAAAACACCCACTAACTTAAAATTAGAAGATTCCACGAGTTTGTTTTTCCCTTATACTGCCTATAAAACGTCTATCAATAGTGCCGAATGGGACATCAACAAAAAGACTATTACGATGAAAGGTGATGTTCGAAACACCACTTTTACATCCTTGGAACCTTCACAGGAAGGACTTTCGTTTAATGGCTCAGAGGCTTTGTATGAGATTGAAAAACAGTCTCTTAACATCAACGGTGTACCTTTTATCAAGTCGGCAGATGCTAAAATTTTTCCTGATAAAGGAGCGGTTTCTATCCGTAGAGATGCTGAAATGCGTGGATTTTATAATGCCAAATTGCAGGTTGATACCATTAACGGCTATCATAATTTAGTGAATGGAAATATCAGAATTTTGTCAAGAATAAAATTTGATGGTGATGCTACTTATCGCTTTCCAAATCTTGCGGGCGATACTTTGAATATCAAAATGGGCAACTTTGAGTTCAAAGAATCCATTGTAGATGCTCGTAAAAAAACCAAAGGTTATACTACAACCGCCAAAGCTACTATTGACCAAACTGACAAATTTCACCTATCTCCCAAGGTACTTTACCGTGGTGATATTACGATGCTAGCTACTGATAAGAACCTAACACTCAATGGTTTTGTACGCCCCGAATCCAAAAATAGGATTGATGTAGTTAATTGGATTGCTTATAAAGGAAATAGTACCGATGACGTAAATATTCAAGTACAACCCAATTTGAAAGGTGATTTAAATACGCCTATTTATGCAGGTTTGCACCTTCGGGCGGAATCCACTGGGATATATACGACTTTCCTTTCAGGTAAAGAAAATCCAAAGGATGAAGATATTATTACAGTGAATGGACAATTGCGGGATGTGCCAAAATCTGAGCGTTTTGAGATTGGTCCTGATGATAAAAACAAGTCTTATGAAGTGAGTCGGTATGTATATGATGATGGCAAAAAGACCTTGAATTTAGAAGGAAATTTCAATTTCTTCAATCCTTCAACACTTCTGCAATCGGCGGGATTTGCTGAAATGCGAGTAGATAGTGGCAAATATAAATTTGACCAAATGTTAGTGGTAAATTTCCCCATGCCCGTTGAGGTTTTGAAAGCAATGGCGGATAAGATTGTGAAAACCAATCTGGATGCCCGAGACAATGCCAGTGCCGACGAACCCGAAGATAAAGAACGCTTAATCTCGAAATTGGCCAATATTTTAGGTGGAAAAACTATTGACCCTTTTGAGCGAAGATTGAAAAATGAACACGTACCCTTACATTCAATTAATGCCAAATTGAACACTTCAATAGTGATTTCAAAAGTCAATCTACGTTATTCAGAAAAGTATTCAGGGTTTTATTCGGTCGGTAAATTAAGCATTGCCAGCATTGGTGGAACGGATATTAATTCGGAAGTAGAAGGTTTGTTAGAAATCAAAAAAACTGCCGAAGGAGATGAGTTTTATCTGTATTTAGAACCCTCAACGGATGTTTGGTACTTTATGGCATATCTGAAAAACGAGATGGGTGTAATTTCTTCCGATGGCGAATTTAACAATGCCGTAGCCGCCAAATCAAAAGGTGTAAAAAAGGGTAGTGGTAAAAATGCCTACACATTCTTGGGCGTGGGGGCAGAAGAAAAATTCACTTTCACCGAGCGTTTTGCAGAAATGTACAGAACCAAAACCGAGAAGGGTAAAAAGGTTGTGAAAAAGGACGAAGCGAAAAAAGAAGAGAAAAAGAAGGAGGAAACCAAAGAAGGGTTTTAAATTTGTGGAAATGAAAGATATTCAACCCATCATAGCGGAATTTACAGAACAAGCCAAAGCACATTATGGCAACCGTCTGGCGAAGATAATTCTCTTCGGGTCATATGCACGTGGAGAAGCACACGATGAATCGGATATAGATTTATTAGTGGTTTTGAATGATGAAGAGGTGAAAACTCGTCAAGAACGAAAATCAATAAGTGAATGGGTTTGGCAGTTATTCTTAAAATATCTAATTGATGTATCTGTTATTCCAACTTCAATGAATAAATATCTAAATTCAGATGAATATTTGTACAGATTTATAAGAAAAGATGGAAAATTAATTTATGGATAACAACATCGAATTAGCAATAGCAAGGTCAGAAGACCTCATAGAAACTGCCAAAGATGACTTTAAATTAAAGCATTTTTTAGCGAGTGTAAATAGGTGCTATTATGCTTACTTTTGGTTAGCAAGAACATTACTTTTCAAAAAAGATATATTCGTAAAATCGCATAATGGGGTTAAAACTAAATTTAGTGAGTTGTTTATAAAAACGGGAATTGTTCCAGAGAAATATGGTAAAAATTTATCCGAACTAATGAATGATAGGCAAGATGCTGACTATGACTTAGAATGCAGTTTCTCCGAAGAAGAAGTCCAAGAAATGATTAATTGGACAGAAGAATTTTTAGCTTTTGTTAAACAAAATATAGAAATATTATAATCCGAATCCTCTGAAAATGAGGATTTTATATTTTAGAACGATTGACGAACGCCGATTCACTCAATCACTCATTCACCACCAAAAATGACTGACCGTTATATGCAAAGAGGTGTTTCTGCCTCCAAAGAAGATGTCCACAAAGCCATCGAGAAAATCGACAAAGGGCTTTTCCCAAAGGCTTTCTGTAAAATTTCACCCGATATGTTAGGTGGTGATGAGGCATATTGCAATATCATGCACGCTGACGGTGCAGGTACAAAATCATCCTTAGCTTATCTATATTGGAAAGAAACGGGCGATATTTCAGTGTGGCGAGGCATTGCCCAAGATGCAGTAGTGATGAATACTGACGATTTAATTTGTGTAGGAGCAACTGATAATATGCTGTTATCCAGCACGATAGGACGTAACAAAAATCTAATTCCAGGTGAAGTAATTGCCGAACTCATCAACGGAACGGAAGAAGTGTTGGAAATGCTTCGAGATAATGGCATTGGCATTTGGAGTACGGGTGGCGAAACTGCCGATGTGGGCGATTTAGTTCGTACCATTATTGTAGATTCTACGGTGGTTGCCCGCATGAAACGTTCGGATGTAATCTCAAATCATACTATTCAAGGAGGTGATGTCATCATAGGTTTTGCTTCAGATGGACAAGCTAATTACGAGAAAATTTATAATGGCGGAATGGGTTCAAACGGACTTACTTCTGCCCGTCATGATGTTTTAGGGCATTATTTAGCCACAAAATATTCCGAAAGTTTTGACCCTGCCGTTCCCAAAGATTTGGTATATAGTGGTTCAAAAAATTTGACCGATGCTGTGGAAGGAACTCCCCTAAATGTTGGGCAATTGATTCTTTCGCCTACTCGTACGTATGCCCCCGTAGTGAAAGCTCTTTTGAATGAATTACGTCCTGTCATTCATGGCATGGTGCATTGTTCGGGTGGAGCTCAGACAAAGGTTTTGCATTTTGTGAATAATGTCCACATCATCAAAGATAACCTTTTTGAGTTGCCTCCACTTTTCAAAATGATTCAAGCCGAAAGTGGAACGGATTATAAAGAGATGTATAAAGTTTTCAATATGGGACATCGTTTGGAAATATATATCAATCCACAATATGCTCAAACGGTTATTGACATTGCTCAATCATTTGGCATCAAGGCTCAAATCATCGGGCGAGTAGAAGCCTCTGATAATAAGCAAGTTACAATACGTTCTGAGTTTGGGAACTTTGTTTATTAGAAAGAAGATATCATACCAAAAGCCACAATCATATATTTTATAATAATTGATTGTGGCTTTTTAATTAAGTTATAGTATGCTATAACTCATCAAGTCTAAGCCTCTCTATTCTTTTAATGTCTGTACTAACTTTATCCCCGCACCAAAAAATACAAAACCCAAAATAGCGTAAACGATCAGCGTTTTTACATCATGTTTTCCACTTGTGCCATTCAAAAATAAAATAGCCGCATAAGCAATCCCACCAATGCCAAGAATGGTAAGAATCCCTCCTAAAATTTGTTTAATATTCATTGTCTTGATTAATTAGTTTTATTAAAATATAAGTGTAAAAAACCTTACCAGCCGTAAAGGCAACATTTTATTGAAAATTTGGGGAATTTTGAGGAAAATACTATCTTATTACAACCTTTTAAATTATAAAATTGTCTTTTATAAAATTCAAATTTCAAAGACAATGAATAAGACTCGAATCATATTTATATCGTTTCTATTATTTGTAGCCACTTTCTCATGCAAACAAACAAACATCATAGAAACTGCGACTCCCATTTCTCCTTTGGCAGGGAAATGGAAGTTAATAGAAATCTTCAAGGGCGATGTTATTGATAGACCTTGTGGTATCCATACGCTTACACGTGATATTACCTTGGAATTTACAACCAATTCTTTAGGAATAGGAGATTTGTTCAGATTGAATGGACAATCAACAGTCAATGATTATTCGGGAGGTTATGAAGCCGATACCAAGGGGATTATTAAAATTACAACAATAGGTGGAACAAAGCGGGGAGGTCCGCCAGAAATGATGCAGTGTGAATATAATTATTATAGTCTTTTGGCTACATCAGAAACCTATAAAATTATTCAAGTTCAAACAAATCCAGTAAAAATAGTCTTGCAATTAGGTGTTTTTAGAAATGGAATAAAAGACGGTGGCAACTATTTAATTTTTGAGAAAATCAATTAATTTTAATCATTTTTCCCAACAACTTTCGCCCATTCTCCATTTCGATAGACAATAATAAAACGCCATTTAATAGATCAGAAACGTCTAAATTGACTTTATTCGAACCTTGATTCAAGAAAATAGGCACTGTTTTCAGTAATTGTCCATTTGGTTTCACAAATCTGAAAACACTATTTTGGTCAGTTAGGGAATATATTTCCGTAGTAAATTTTCCGTTGGTTGGGTTTGGATAAAGGATTACTTCTTTATCATAATCATTGGTATTAATGCACAAATCCGTTTCCTGACAGATCTGTTTTTCTTGGCAAGTCAAAACATTGGTTTCTGATTCTGCCAGGGGCGTAATGGTTCCTCCGTATTTCACGGTCAACCTCCTCGATTTACCATCTTTATATAATGCCCAAGCCGTGGCTGGAATGTCAAAACAGAAGGATTTATAAAACAGCTTTTCACTCCCCAAAGTATTTACTAAGTCAAAACGATAGCCTTTATTAGCATAAGTAGAGCCTATTTTTTGTTTATCTAAATAAAAATCTAAAGTCAAAATATCGTCATAATTATCTGAGTTCAATGCATACCCTTTCACCGAACAACAATTTACCTTCTCTACCAATCCACGATATGCCAAAGATGCCACAGGCCCTTTCACAGGATCGGGTTCTATAATGACAGGGTTTACATGACAATCGGCACACTTCTCTCCTACCCCTTTTTGTGTAATAAAAATGGTCTTCGTAATGCCCTCGCCAGTGACCGTAACCTTGCCCGTGCGAGTATCTTTTTCAGAAGAAGCCAAGATTTTTACTCGAAAAGCCTTGTCAAAAGAACCCGTATCAGCATTCATCATTACCCAAGCTACTGACTTGTCCACCTTCCATTTTAAGTTTGAACTAACTTTTACCTCAAACTCTGCCCCTGTTGGATATACGTTGGATAAAGAATCTGGCGTAATTCCTAAGCGAAATCGCACCCCACAAATCCCCGAACCACTGCCCGAACAACGCAACGATTTTTCCGTTTCATTTACTGCCAAAAGGGCTTTATTTGTTCCCCCAAATCGGGCGGTAATTTTATGCCTTGTTCCACTTTTAAACCAAGCCGTATCGGGCAAAGTGTATTTGAAGGAACGAAAATAGGCTTTTGAATTTCCGTAAGTTGTTACCAAATCTGGACGATTGCCCAAGTTTGCCTGAGTCGTTCCAATCTTGATACTATCCACATAAATATCCACTGTTAAGATATTTTCAAGATTTTTATCATCCAACGCATATCCCGTAATCTCTTGACAGTCAATACTTTCTACCGAACCTTTGTAAGTATCAGGAGCGTTAGGAAGGATAATTAATTTCGTACAATTATTATTATAAATATCCTTAAAATTAGGAATCGAACCACAAGTTGAATAATCCGTAATTGGCTGATTATACCGAATGTCAGTAGTATATTCTTCATTCAAAAACATCCTCACGGGCTTGTTTCCATTGCCATCAATCACACTTCGCCAAGCTTTATAATTACGACAGCCTCGGTCAAAATTCACTCGGTCAGACGTGTTGCAACCATCATCCGTCAG
>JANPIG010000381.1:0-1074 GCA_031424875.1 Cytophagales bacterium | reverse complement strand
ATGAAAAAAAACCTACTATTATTTGTTTTCTTATTGCTAACTACTTGGCTTTCAGCACAAAACACAACAGAATCTCCGGAGGAATTTTTGAAATTCAAAAAAGGAGAACGCTTTTTGAGACATCATCAGGTGGTGAGTTATTATGAGTACATTGCTCGACAATATCCTAATCAAGTAAAAATGATTCAATATGGTTCAACTAATGAAGGTCGTCCTTTGATGGTAGTGATTGTGGCATCGCCTGAGAATTTTACGCAATTAGAAGAAATCAGAACTAATAATTTAAAATCTATCGGCCTCTTAGAAGGAAAACCTACTAAGAAACAGCCCGCAATTGCTTGGTTAAGTTATAACGTTCATGGCAACGAATCATGTAGTTCAAATACAGCACCATTCACTTTATACGAACTTTTAAATCCTTCCAATTCTCGCTCAAAAGCTATTTTGGCTAATTCCATCGTTGTTCTCGATCCATGTATAAATCCTGACGGATACGATAGATATGTCAATTTTTATAATCAAAAAGTAGGAGGGACGTACAACCCAATACCATCAGCCATTGAACATAACGAACCTTGGCCTGGTGGAAGATTTAATCATTACCTCTTCGATTTGAACCGTGATTGGGCATGGCAAGTACAGAAAGAATCGCAAGAACGAATGGCTCTTTATCGTCAATGGATGCCACATCTACACGCTGATTTCCACGAACAAGGGGTTGAAAATCCTTATTATTTTTCTCCTGCTGCCAAACCATATCATGAAGATATTACCTCATGGCAAAGAGAATTTCAAACTATTTTAGGAGATTATAATAAAAGAGATTTCGATAAAAATGGTTGGCTATTCTTCTCAAAAGAGCGTTTTGACCTACTTTATCCCTCTTATGGTGATACTTATCCAACTTATAATGGAGCCTTTGGAATGACCTACGAACAAGGCGGTTCTGGACGTGCAGGATTGGGAATTATAAAAAGAGACGGTGATACTTTAACTTTAAAACAAAGAATTGACCATCATTTTGCTTCATCTTATGCTTGTATGGAAGCCCTTTCTGCTAATGCTGATAAAGCA
>JANPIG010000380.1:0-2365 GCA_031424875.1 Cytophagales bacterium | reverse complement strand
AAATCGTCTTTAGCCTTTGATACCCTTTTTGCGGAGGGGCAACGGATGTATGTAGAAAGTCTGAGTTCATACACTCGTCAATTTCTGGGACGTATGGAAAAGCCTGATGTTGATTACATTAAAGGGATATCACCCGCCATTGCCATTGAACAAAAAGTTTCAACCAAAAACCCTCGCTCAACCGTGGGGACAACTACTGAAATTTATGATTATCTCAAACTCCTTTACGCACGTATAGGGATTACATATTCGCCCAAATCGGGTAAAGAAGTTACGAAAGATACCATTTCGAGCGTTGTGGACTATGTTTTTGCTTTGGAAGAATCTCAAAGGGTGATGGTGCTTGCTCCATTTTTATTAAAAAATGAGCGAACATTAGCCCAAGAAATGAATGTATTGATTCAAAAAGGTTATACCCGAATTGTAGTAAATGGAGAGGTGAAATTTTTGGAAGAACTTCTGGATAATAAAGAAGAGTTAAAAAATCTTCCCGCCATTGATGTTTTTACTAATAATTATAAAATACTAATTGACCGTATTGTTGTAAAAAAAGAAGCTGACGGCCAGCCCGAAGAAGAAACCCAATTTCGTCTATCAGATTCCATTCAAACCGCTTTCTTTGAGGGAGAAGGTACTTGTTTTGTGGAAACTATTGGTGGAGAAACCAAAGTATTTTCAGACCGTTTTGAGGCAGATGGTATCTTGTTTGAAGAACCTTCGCTCAATCTTTTCAGTTTCAATAATCCCTATGGAGCTTGCAAACGTTGCGATGGTTTCGGACGTGTTTTGGGCATTGACAATGACTTGGTTTTTCCTGATAAAAGCGTATCAGTTTACGAGGGAGCTATTGCCCCATGGCGAACTGAAAAGATGAGTGAATATCTAATTCCTCTTATCAAGAATGCCACAAAATTTGATTTTCCAGTTCATCGACCGTACAAAGATTTGACCCAACAACAGAAAGATTTACTTTGGACAGGCAATCAATATTTTCATGGATTGGATTGGTTTTTCAAAATGATTGAGGGCGAAACTTATAAAATTCAGTACCGTGTAATGCTCTCACGCTATCGGGGACGTACCACTTGTCCTGAGTGTAAAGGCTCACGCTTACGCAAGGATGCAGGATATGTGAAGATAGGAGGGAAGTCGATAATTGAGTTGGTTTTAATGCCTATTTCTGACGTTGTAAATTTCTTTGAAAAATTGCAAATTCCTGATTATCAATATAATGTGTCAAAAAGAATCCTTCAAGAAATCACCACTCGTTTAGAATATATGAACAAAGTAGGCTTAGGGTATTTAAGCCTAAACCGCTTGGCTTCAACACTTTCGGGAGGTGAGTTTCAACGGATAAAATTAGCTACATCTTTGGGAAGTGCCTTAGTAGGTTCAATGTATATTTTGGACGAACCCAGCATTGGCTTGCACCCACGAGATACCTTGAGATTAGTTTCAGTGTTGGAATCTTTGCGAGATATGGGCAATACCGTTATCGTAGTCGAACACGAAGAAGAAGTCATGCGTGCGGCCGATCAAATTATTGATATTGGTCCAGAAGCAGGAAGTCATGGAGGGGAATTAATATTTCAAGGTTCGATGTTAGATGCTCGTAATTCGGTATTAGGGAGTGAGGACACCAACCATGGGACGCACAAGCGAACATCCAACATCGAACAAAAAGCATTGAAAAGTCAAACTATCAATTTTCTAAACGGAACCGACTCTATCGAAGTCCCCAAATTTCGCAGAAAATCTACCAGTTTTATTGAGGTAAAAGGAGCGTATGAAAATAATCTGAAGGATATTTCGGTAAAGTTTCCTTTGGGAATTCTCACAGTTGTTACGGGCGTAAGTGGCTCGGGCAAGTCTTCGTTGGTGAGAAAAGTTTTATATCCAGCTCTTGGAAAACACTTAGGAACCTATTCGGAAGAGTCGGGGAAATTTAGGGAATTGGCAGGAAGTATCAAGAAAATTGAAGCCGTAGAAATGGTTGACCAAAACCCAATTGGTAAATCATCTCGCTCAAATCCAGTTACTTACGTGAAAGCGTATGACCAAATCAGGCTTTTATATTCTGAACAACCCATCGCCAAAGCAAGAGGCTATAAACCAGGGAATTTTTCATTTAATGTGGAGGGCGGACGCTGTGAAACTTGTCAGGGAGAAGGCTTCGTAACTATCGAAATGCAATTCATGGCAGACGTAAAACTCAAATGCGAGTCATGTGATGGAAAGCGTTTTAAGCAAGAGATTTTAGATATAAAATACCAAGAAAAAGACATCTCCGAAATTTTGGATATGACTGTGGATGAAGCCATTGAGTTATTTAAAAAGGACCAACCAAAATTAGCCGAAAAATTAT
>JANPIG010000379.1:0-20088 GCA_031424875.1 Cytophagales bacterium | reverse complement strand
CAACTAAAAAGTTGGAAGCGTAATCGGTATCAGTAGTTCGGAGTTGCTTAGGTCGGTTCGATCGGCTCGCGTTCGACAGCTTCGAGACTCTGGTCCCAATCGGGACGCAGGTCGCGAGTGAATAACTGCCGTGAACTGGTCTCGGGTTTGACGGGAAACTGTAAAGGATCGAGCCCCGCCGGAGTCAGCTTCGGCAGTTCGCCGTAGGTGCTGCTCAGGTCGGGCTCGGCCATTGCCGCTGCCATCTGCTCAACTCGATCCCGATCGCTGAGATTCGTTTCACGCAAACTTTGCCACACGTTGATATCGAGGGAATGCCGGCTGCGATACAGTGCCACGATTAAGGAAATCGATAAAATCCTATAAACGTGCTGATATTCAGGCTGTTGCTTCAAAAAAAGTAAATGTTGAGTAATGATTTTTTGGTCGCCACGACTGGCTGGTCCTGATTGCACTTTGAAAATATCTTCAGAAGTCATTGCCTTTCTAAAAGTCTCGGAGATAAGGGGTTTTAATAAATCAAATTCCAAATCATTTTCCTTGACCAATTCCTGGGCAATTGCCCATAAATGATTGGTGAAATTACAAGCAAAAACTGCTGCTACGTGCAGTACACGGCGTTCTTCAGAATTTACTGCATAGGTAATATCAGAAATATCTTGTCCAAGTCCAATCAAAATCTTCTCCACTTCTTCATCTTCCGCTTCAATGCAAATGGGAATTTCTAAAAAATCAACTTTAAAGCCTTTCGTAAAAGTTTGCAAGGGATAAAACACGCCCGTTTTAATGGGAATGTCGCTGTGGAGATTTATCACCTTATCCAAATCCGCCAACGATTTACTACCCGAGGTATGAATCAAAATAGAATCTTCGGGCAGAACCAATTGCTGCACCACTTCGGGCATAGAATCGTCAGTTACGCACAAGAAAAAAACTCTTGCCGTTGAGTTGGAAAAATTGAGCGTAGTTTGGATTTGAGCATTATACAAATGAGCAATCAGCGATTCAGCATTTTTGATATCTTTACTAAAAATTTCTTCAACGCCATGCCCCGCATTTTCAAGTGCCTGTGAAAGATGCCAAGCCACATTGCCCGCACCGATAAAGGATATTTTCATTCAATAATTTCTTTATAAGTATCTGAATTAAAGCCCATTAAAATAATTTTATCATTTTCGATAATGGGTCGTTTTATCATGGAAGGTTTTGCCATCATCAGTTGAATGGCGGTAGTATGATCAGTTGCTTTTTCTTCTTCTGATAACTTTTTCCAAGTTGTTCCCGCCCGATTTATTAATACATCCCAAGGTTTTTGAGTGAGCCATTCTTGGATTTTTTCTTCCGAAACCCCTTCCTTTTTATAATCGTGAAATTGGTATGGAATATTGTGTTGCGTGAACCAATCGAAGGTTTTTTTCATGGTATCACAATTTTTTATGCCGTATATTTTGTACATGATTTATTGTTTTTAAATCCCCTCCGCCACTTCCAAAGCCTTTCTCAAAGCTCCTAATTTAATTTTTACCTCATTCATTTCAGATTCTACTACTGACTTTGCCACTACGCCCATCCCTGCCTGGTAAAACAGCGTATTGTTTTTACTCATAAAAGTACGAATGGCGATGGCATGGTTAAAATTACCGACAAAATCCATATAACCAATCGCACCTCCATAAATATGTCGGTTTACATTCTCCAAACGATTAATAATCGTCATAGCGTTGTGTTTAGGCGAACCCGAAAGCGTACCCGCAGGGAAAGTGTCCGCCACTAATTGCAAAGGATTTGTGCCTTCAGTCATGTGTCCCGTAACCTTTGAAACTAAATGAATTACGTGTGAATAAAATTGTACCTCTTTAAAAGTCTCCACTTTTACTACATCTGAACTTCTGGATAAATCGTTTCTGGCTAAATCCACCAGCATAACGTGTTCGGCGGTTTCTTTAGGATCTGCCAAGAGTTCACGAGCTAATTCTGCATCTTTTTCATCATCACCTGTGCGTCTGAACGTACCTGCAATGGGATGAATTTCTGCCATATTTCCTTTGATTCCAATCTGTTTTTCGGGCGATGCTCCAAAGATTCGATAGTCTTCATAATCATAATAAAACATATACGGCGAAGGATTTACCGACCGTAAAGCTCGATAAACTTGAAAGTCATCCCCCGAAAATTCTCTACTGAAACGGCGTGAAGGCACTATTTGAAATACATCCCCTCGTAAACAGTGCTTAATACACTCACCGATAATGCCCCGCATTTCATCATCCGTATAGTTGGTAATTTCCTCACTGGTGAGTTTAAAAGGTTTAGTGGCATAATGAGGCATATTCATCAAAAAATCAAGTTTTTCAAATGGAACGGGCTTCTCATCACTTATTGCTGATGGCTCATCGCTCTGAAAACTATGCTCATAAACCGACATCTCATCCTTGAAATGATTAATGGCAATCACGTAACGATAGACGTAATAGATAATTGAAGGGATTTCGGTATTGAGGTTTTTCTCTTGAATTTCGATATTTTCAAAATATTCAACAGCATCATACGAGATATGCCCAAACATTCCGTTTGCCATCGGAGCATCTTCAATTTTTCTTTCCCATTGAAATCTTTGGGCAAAATCCATCAAGGTTTGTACGGCATCTTTGCGTTTTTTCAAAGGAAAAACCTCCTTTGTTCCATCTGGAAAAGTTTGGGTAACGATGTCATTATTGATGATAATACTCGCCACAGGGTCGCAAGCAATGTGCGAATAGCCGTGTTCTTTGCCATGATAATCAGCACTTTCCAAGATAACAGTATTCTTGAACTGACCTCTGAGTTTCAGAAATATACCTACGGGCGTCATTGTGTCCGCTAATTGTTTTTTGGAAGTTGTTGTAACGTTGAATTTCATATTTTGGATTTCTTAGTTCGCACGCCATGCAAGAATCGAACGGTAGCGACCGTCGCTTGCACCAATGGTTTTGGAGACCATTACTCTACCAATTGAGCTAATGACGTAAATAAAAAAAGGCTTACTGCATTGAACAGTAAGCCTTTCCTGATAAATATATCTTTATCGAAAATACATAATGGGACTGTTCAACCGACGTTTGTCAATTGCCACCACCATGCTGTATTTTTGAAATTTGTTGTCATTGTTTTATTTTGGTGTTGCAAACTTAGTATTTAAAATTTAAAAACAAAAACTTTGTTGGAAAAGATTAGTACGCAGATGACGCAGATACCTATCGGCAACACAGATTTTCGCAGATTAGAAAGTGTTTTAGACAACTGCTTTTAAGATATTATCCAATTATATTTTAAAAAAATCTGTGAAAATCTGCGTTACCGTAGGTTTCTGCGTTATCTGCGTGCCATAAACTCTACTCCAAAATTCCTAAATAATTAAAAGGCGTTATCCGCTTCAATTCATATTTGATTTTATCGCTAACATCCAGACTATCAATGAATACGGCAATGGTTTTTTCGGTGATTTTATCGTTTTTGCGAGTCAATGCTTTCAATGCTTCGTAAGGTTGTGGATAGCCTTCACGCCTTAAAATGGTTTGAATTGCCTCTGAAACTACCGCCCAATTATCTTCCAAATCAGTCTTGATGGCATCTTGATTAAGTTCCAATTTGTTCAAACCTCTTAATAAAGCCGATAAAGCAATTATTTGGTGAGCAATGGGTACGCCCAGATTTCTTAATACTGTTGAATCCGTCAAATCTCTTTGCAATCTTGAAACGGGTAATTTTGCCGCTAAAAATTCGTATAAAGCATTGGCAATGCCCACGTTTCCTTCTGAGTTTTCAAAATCTATCGGATTTACCTTGTGTGGCATGGCAGACGAACCCACTTCTCCCGTCTTGATTTTTTGTTTAAAATAGCCCATTGAAACATACGTCCAAACATCTCTATCAAGGTCTAATACGATGTTATTCAAACGTTTAAGGTTATCCATCAAAGCCGCCATATTATCGTAATGCTCAATCTGGGTGGTGTATTTACTACGAACCAATCCAAGCATTTTTACGAAATTATTACCAAAATCAACCCATGAAATTTCTGGATAAGCTACATTATGAGCATTGAAATTGCCCGTTGCACCTCCAAATTTTGCCGAGTACGGAATGGTTTTCAATAAATCCATTTGGCGTTCCATTCTTTCCACAAAAACCTTAAATTCCTTGCCCAAACGTGTTGGCGAAGCGGGTTGCCCGTGCGTATGAGCCAACAAAGGAATATCTTTCCACTCAACTGAAAGTTCTTCTAATTTAGCAATGATTTCATTAATTTTTGGAATCAAAACATCATGCATTGCCTCCATTAATGATAGCGGAATGGCGGTATTATTTACGTCTTGAGAGGTCAGTCCGAAATGAATAAATTCCAAATATTCTTCAATGCCAAACTTCTCTAATTTATATTTTATAAAATATTCAACTGCCTTAACATCATGGTTAGTTTCACGCTCTTTTTCCTTAATCCAGAGGGCGTCTTCCTCGGAAAAATTAAGGTAAATATCTCGTAATGAAGGAAATAGTTTAGTATTAATGCTTTGTAATTGAGGCAAAGGAATTTCACAGAGCATGATAAAATACTCGATTTCTACCCGAACCCGATATTTGATTAATCCAAATTCTGAAAAATATTGAGCAAGGTTTTCTACTTGCTTACGATAACGCCCATCCACTGGCGATATTGCGGTTAATTGATTTAATTGCATTGGTAATTGGGGACTGAGTAATTTGGCGACTGAATGGAAATTATCCACGAATTTTTTTCTTCGTGATGTACTGTACAAAGGTACGAAAGAATAGTTTGGTAGAGGTTATGAAAAGACTTAACAATTCATTTTTATGGTTTTGGAACAATTTATCGTTAAAAAGTATAAAATTTGTAAGGTCATTAAATTTTGTTTAACCTTTGCAAGGCCTTGATACGCCTGTAATGGTTGAGGCACATATGATACTCAATCATCAAATCACTCAATCACCAAATGCTATTAAACCCCAAATTATTAGCTTTTTTATTGGCAATTACCATTGCCATTTTTACTACATCCTTCCTTTCGTTTATACCAGAAGCGAATGGTAATATACTGTTTATCAGCTTTATAGCCTCTTTGACAATTGCAGGTTTATTAATTTATTTTGTCCTTGACTATTTGGTTTTTCAAGAAATTAATAAAATGTACGATTCTATTAACCGCTTGAAAATAAAGGATTTTGGAGTTTCGAGAAAGAAATTGCAGAAAGACCAAAATCCCTTAAGAAAACTAAACGACGAGCTTTTCGTATATGTTTCCAAAAAAGAACAGGAGGTTACGGAATTGAAACGTCTGGAAAAATATCGGAGAGAGTTTTTAGCTAATGTTTCTCACGAATTGAAAACGCCCATTTTCTCGGCACAAGGATTTGTCCATACACTTTTGGATGGAGCCATGGATGATGAAAACGTTAGGGAAAAATTTCTTAGTAAAGCCGCTAAAAGTTTAGATGGATTGGATATTTTAGTAAAGGATTTGTTGACGCTTTCACAGATGGAAACGGGTGATATTAAGATGCACCAAGAACGAACTGATTTAAGAAATATTACTAAAGAAATCTTTGAACAATTAGAAAATAAAGCTTCGCTACGTAATGTAAAATTACACTTGAAAGCTCCCCAAAGCAATATTTTGGTACGGGCAGACGGACAACGCATAGGTCAGGTAATGACTAACTTAGTAGAAAATGCTGTAAAATACGGCCATGAAAATGGCAATGTTTGGGTAATTTTGGAGGAAGATAAAAACGCTTGGAAAATATCTATCAAAGATGATGGACCGGGGATTGCTCCTGAACATTTAAACCGAATTTTTGAAAGATTTTATCGAGTGGATAAAGCTCGTAGTCGCTCTGATGGCTCTTCGGGTTTGGGTCTGGCAATTGTTAAACACATTTTACAAGGACATCGCACTAAGATTTCAGTAGTGTCTAAATTGGAAAAAGGGACTACTTTTTCTTTTAAATTGGAGAAATTTTTAGCAAAAACATAACACGGAAATCCGTTCCGTGTAGCGTTGAATAATATTGGGTTCCGATTCACAGGACGGATTCCCATGCTCCATTTCTACAAAAACAACTTCACTAAAGTCCTGCCACTCAATAAGATAATTAATATTCCCACCACAATTGTCATGGGTCTTCTTTTTATTTTATTAACAAAAAATGCTCCGAAGGGTGCCGCAATTACCCCACCAATTATCAATCCTGCAATCACTTGCCATCCGTTTATTCCTGTAAAGAGTAAGAAGGTAATACCACTGGCAAAGGA
Source organism: Cytophagales bacterium (assembly GCA_031424875.1). Taxonomy (GTDB): domain Bacteria; phylum Bacteroidota; class Bacteroidia; order Cytophagales; family Spirosomataceae; genus Arcicella. The sequence goes on along the minus strand of JANPIG010000379.1, from coordinate 13,778 downwards.
AACGGCAAATTCAGCGGCATTTACTGAACCAATAGTATAACGTGGGTCTCTGCCTCTGCCAATAAGCGTGGAAGTTACGATGGGTCCCCAGCCACCACCGCCAATAGCGTCCATAAATCCACCGAAAGTAGCCAAGATTCCTAAGTTTTTAGTTTTCTTTTTTACATTATTATTTCGTAATCCTTTAATAATAATCATAACCGCTAAAAATATCATATACACTGCAATATAAGGTTTAATAATATTGCCGTCTATGACATCTGCTAATAGGTAAGCTCCTGTTATTGAGCCAATTACGCCTGGAACTAAAAGATAAGTAACCAAACGTTTATTAATGTTTTTAAATTTGTAATGTGAAATGGCAGACGCTCCAGTAGTAAACATTTCTGCTACGTGTACACCCGTGCTACTGATGGCAGGGGGTACGCCAACCGATAAAAGGAATGAAGTAGAAGTAGCTCCATAGCCCATGCCTAAAGTGCCATCGACCAATTGGGCGAAAACCCCAATCAGTAAGTATATAAAAAAATCTTGATTGATGCCTGATATTAATTTTTCAACTGAAAAAACAGCATGATAATTGTAAATCAAAATACCTGCTAAGCCTATCAATAAAAATGCTGGAATACCAAACCAAATCCATTTGGAGGAATATAGGGAGTTAGAAGCTGTGATGCTCGGTTTTTCTAATTCAGATGTCATTTTTACAAATAATAATTACGTTAAAATATTTTTTTGAGGTTAATTAGCTTGCAAATATAATAAATCTATTTAATCTATTAAAATGATAGACTAATTATTTTATAAATTAATATTTCACTATGATTATCTCGATAAATTTCATAATTTTTGTTAAATTGTGAGTATAAGATTTACTTAAAACTGCTTTCTAAAACAATAAACAGAAAACTAATATCGAATGAACTTTAAACTTAACAAATCGCATTTAGCTTCTAATTCTGTAAATCTAAGTAAGCATTTAGATTTGCCAAATAATGAAATTTTCAACCTTCCTGAAAGAGTGCTTCAATTTGGTACGGGCGTTTTATTGCGTGGCCTTTGCGATTATTTTATTGATAAAGCCAATAAAAAAGGCATTTTTAATGGTCGAGTAGTAGTAGTAAAATCAACTGATTCGGGTGGTGCTGATGATTTTAATGAACAAGATGGATTATATACCCATTCCGTAAAAGGTATAGAAAATGGTCAGCCTATAGAGGAATATATTTTGAATGCCTCCATTTCACGCACTCTATCGGCTCGTTCACAATGGCAAGAGATTTTACACTGTGCAAAAAATCCAGAGATGCAAGTAGTCATTTCCAATACCACTGAAGTAGGAATTGCACTGATTGAAGGGGATAAAATTACCAATAATCCTCCTTCTTCTTTTCCCGTAAAATTATTGGCATTCTTGCACGAACGTTGGAAATATTTCGATGGTTCGGCAGAGAGTGGAATGGTGATTGTTCCCACAGAATTATTGGTTAATAATGGTGATGTTTTGAAAGGAATAGTGCTGGAACAAGCTCAAAGAAATGCTCTTGAACCATCATTTATTGACTGGTTGAAAACTCATAACCGTTTTTGTAATTCGCTGGTGGACAGAATAGTGCCTGGAAAACCCGATATAGAAATGACTGATAACTTACAAAAAAAATTGGGCTATGAAGATGGTTTGATGGTGCTTTCAGAAGTTTATCGTCTGTGGGCTATTCAAGGGGATGAGCATGTACGAAATGTATTATCATTTGCTCAAGCGGATTCGGGTGTAATCATTGAAAGAGATATAGAAATTTATAGAGAACTCAAGCTTAGGATGTTGAATGGAACCCACTCTTTACAATGTGGAATGTCATATTTATTAGGTTTTAGATTGGTAAAAGATGTAATGGCAAATGGTTATTTGAGTAGAATAATTACCAACTTGATGTTGGGTGAAATTGCCTTGGCTATTCCATACAAAATTGATTCTAAAACTCGAGACCGCTTCGGTAGAATGGTGCTTGACCGTTTCCGTAATCCGTTTCTAAACCATAAACTTTTAGATATTTCTGTTCAATATACTACCAAAATGAAGATGCGAAACATACCGATTTTGCTTCAATATTATAAAGAATTCGGTAAAGCACCCGAACTTTTTGCGATGGGATTTGCAGCATATTTGCAATTTATGAAGGCTGAAAAAGAAGTAAATGGTACCTATTATGGAGAATCTAATGGAGCGTATTATCCTATTAATTGTAATTTTGCTCCTTATTTTTACGAACAATGGCAAAATTTTGACTTAGAAAAAGTATTAGCCAATCGCAGTCTTTGGGGCGAAGACCTAACTCAGTTGGAAGGCTTTGCGGATGCGGTGAGAAAGTATTTATAAAAAATTATTTATGAAAATTGTTACCTTCGGCGAAGTCATGATGCGACTTAGTACGCCAAATTTTACCCGATTTCCCCAAGCTACTGAGTTTAATATAAATTTTGGCGGAGGCGAAGCAAATGTTGCTTCGTCTTTAGCTATTTTGGGCTTGGAAGCCAGCCATGTAACCCGTTTTCCTGACAACGATTTAGGACGTTCAGCAGCTGCTATTTTTAAAAAATATGGTGTTGGTACAGAACATATTGTTTATGGAGGAGACAGAATAGGGATATATTTCGTAGAAAAAGGAGCAGCCATGCGTCCAAGCAAAGTGGTTTATGACCGTGCTTATTCCTCTTTTTCTACGCTTCAAACTTCAGATTTTGATTGGCAAGAAATCCTAAAAGATACCCAATGGTTTCATTTCACGGGAATTAGCCCTGCTATTTCTGAAACTGCTGCTCAAACCTGTTTAGAAGCTGCACAAGCCGCTAATCTTCTGGGAATCAAGGTTTCAGCTGATGTGGGGTACCGTTCAAATCTGTGGAAATGGGGCAAAACACCCAGCCAAGTGATGCCTGATTTAGTGGAATGTTGCGATGTAATTGTGTGTAGTAAGGGTGATGCTGCCGATATGTTTGGAATCGTAGCAAATGATGAAAAAGGAAGTTTTAAATCCGTTTGTAAACAAATTATGGAGAAATTTCCAAGAGTAAAAAAAATAATTAATACTAAACGTGGCCAAATCTCAGCATCACACAATACACTCATGGGAAGGTGTTGGGACGGGCAGAAAATGATTGAAACTGCCATTATGGATATTCCAGATATTGTGGATAGAATAGGAGGGGGCGATGCCTTCATGGCAGGCTATATTTATGGAGAGTTGACCTATCAAGACACTCAAAAAGCCCTTGATTTTGCCGTAGCAGCCTCGGCTTTGAAACATACTATTGAAGGAGATTTTAATATTGTGAGCGTGATGGAAATAGAAGCGGTTGTAGCAGGAGATGTAAGTGGGCGGTTGAAACGATAATTGTATCACGGCAATCCTTTGCCGTGTTTGGGAATAACATATCACGGCAATCCTTGCGGTGTATTGGACGAATACTTAATTATCGTCCGATACACCGCAAGGATTGCCGTGATACGTTATTCCCTTATCTTTGTAAAAAAAATCAACAAATCATGAAACCTTCATTTTCACTCAAAGTCTGTTTACTATTAACTGTTTACGGTTCACTGTTAATAAGTTGTGATTTTACGAAAAGAATTGATACCAGAGCTGCAGTAAAAGAACTTCATGAGCGTGAAGTGAAGCGGATTACACCCGCCCAATTTACGGCACAAGTGGACGAATGGGGACATCAAATAGTGGATTCATTAAATAAAAAATTAATCCAAAATCTTGAAAATAATACCTTAATTGATTCATTATCAAAGTCTTACCGAGTGCAAATCCTTTCGGGTAGTCCACTGAAATTACAAAACCCTGCTTTTGGACAGAAGGTAAATGAAATCTTAGATGCCTATCAATATAATGCAGAAAGACATTTACCCCAAATTGACAATATCCAAAAATCAGACGATGAAATGTATTTTTTTTATACCGAACCAATTATCCTGAAAAATGAATTGGAAGGTTTAAAAAAGCCAAGAATTGAGGCATTAGGTAAAACGGCAAATTTGGACAGTTTAGCTTTTCGTAAAAAAGGAGATTTTGTGGGTTTATGGTTGATAAAATTCTCGAAAAGAGAAGTAGTGAGATTAGCTGACCCGAAGCATCTGAGAAAGTTGAGTGAAAAATAAATGGGAAGATACGGAAGTCGTCCATCAAAAGGACGACTTCCGTAATTTCTACATTGAACCAAAAATTTATGAAAAAAATCATCCTATATTTTCTTCTATTCCCCCTCTTGACAAATGCCCAAGAAATCAATTTTGAGAAAGGCACTTGGAAGGAAATCTTGGCCAAATCTAAGGCACAGAATAAACCCATTTTCGTAGATTTTTTCACTACTTGGTGTGGACCTTGCAAACTGTTGGAACAAAAGGTTTACTCCAAATCCGAAGTCATTCAAAAAATGAATGCCAATTTTATTAACTTCAAAATTGATGCAGAAAAAGGTGAAGGTCCTCAATTGGCAGCACGATTTCAAGTAAGTGCTTATCCTTTTTTGGTTTGGGCAGATCAAAATGAAAACGTTCTGCTTACGGATGCGGGATATATGCCCGTGGGAGAGTTTATGAAATCGGTTGATAATGCTTTGAATCAATACAAAGAAGGACGTTTGGAGGATTACGAAACGCAATATCGGGCGGGGAAAAGAGATGCCAATTTCTTATCCGATTTCATCACCAAACGCAAGGCAATGATGATGGATAATCGGGATTTGGTAGAGCAGTATTTGTTGGCAATTGCCCCTTCGGAACAGCTTTCTGAGAAAACCTTAAAATTGGTTGCCAATAACAGTTTTACGCTCAATGGAAAGGCAATTGAGTTATTGCAAAATCAATCGGCTTTCAAGAAATTTGGTATTTCTACTTTGGACAATGTTTCGACAACTATGTTAGAATATTTTCGTAATGCCTTGAAAAGAAAGGATTTAGAGTTTTTAGAACGTTTAGCTATTTTTAATCTTAAACTAAATCCCATAGAAGCTGGGCGACAAAATGAGCGTTATAGAATGGAGCTTTATAAATCAATAAATAACACCGCAAAGTATCTGGAAACCGCCCAAAATTTGGCAGATAAGTATCTGATGAATGTCTCGAAAGAGGAATTGAACAAGCAAAATCAGGCTCATTTTCAGGAATTCATGTTGCCTTATAAAACGGGTAAAGAGGATTCCGTAAAGATTGGCAAAGTCCGTTTTGATGCCATGAAAAAACTACACAGCCGTTACGCAAGCATCAATTTTGCTTCGGATTTGGATGGTTTGGCAGATGAATTTTATCGAACTATATCAGATAAAGCAGAGTTACAAAAAGCGCTCAGATGGTCAAAAAAAGCCAATGAAATAGACGAAAATCCTGATTATTGGAATACTTACGCACATCTATTATACAAAATGGGCGTAAAATCTGAAGCCATCAGTGCCGAAGAAAAAGCCTTAGAATTAGCCAAATTTCGTAAAAGTTTGACCTTTAAATATGAGGAGGAGTTAGGGAAGATGAAGGCTGGGAAATTATAGAATTTATGAGTATTGTCATTGCGAGGCAGGTAGCAATCTTTTGGATTGATGAAAATAAGTTTTAAGTTATTGTAAATCAACAACATAGATAATTGAGTTCGTAATTTGGCTTCTCGCAAGCGGACAGATTGCTTCGTACCTCGCAATGACAAAATGTACACTAATAATAAGGATTCAAAATAGATAAATCAACAAAAATAAATGAAAATACTAATTACAGGCGGAGCGGGCTTTGTTGGTTCGGCACTTGCCATTAACCTCAAAACCAATTATCCACAATACGAAGTTATCTGTTTGGATAACCTCAAACGTAAAGGTTCAGAACTCAATTTGCCTCGTTTGGCGAAAGCTGGGGCATTATTCGTGCATGGCGATATTCGAAATAAAGAAGATTTTGATGCATTGCCAAAGGTAGATTTTGTCATAGAAGCCTCGGCAGAACCATCCGTTTTGGCAGGATTAGATGGTACGCCAGATTATTTGATTAATACCAATTTAATGGGCACAATCAATTGTTTGAATTATACCAAAAAGTGCGGAGCAGGTTTTATTTTCCTTTCCACCAGCCGAATTTATCCCATCAAAGCCATTGAAAAATTAAACTTTGAAGAAGCTGAAACTCGCTTTGTATTGTCTGATAATCAGCCTATTAGAGGGGTTTCTGCCAAAGGAATAGCGGAAGATTTCCCCTTAGAGGGAGCAAGGTCATTGTACGGAGCAACCAAATTGGCATCTGAATTAATGATTCATGAATACAACGAATTTTATGGTATGAAAACTGTAATTAATCGTTGTGGCGTGCTTACGGGTCCTTGGCAGATGGGCAAAATCGACCAAGGGGTTATGGTACTTTGGGTGGCAAAACATTTCTGGGAACAAAAATTAGCCTACATCGGCTACGGGGGGTCGGGCAGACAAACCCGTGATATGTTGCACGTAAAAGATTTATATAAACTCGTTGATTATCAGCTACATAACATAGATGTAGTAAATGGTGAAATCTTGAATGTAGGTGGCGGCGTAGAAGTAAGTGCCTCTTTGCAAGAACTCACCAAAATCTGTCAGGAAGTTACGGGTAAGACTATTCCCATTAGTCAAGTAGCTGAAAACCGTGCGGCAGATATTCGTTTGTACGTTACGGATAATAGCAAAGTTACGGCTCTAACAGGCTGGAAACCAGCAATATCCATGAAGCAAATTGTGACAGAAATTACAGAATGGATTGCAGAGAATGAAGAGGCTTTGGCTTATGTTTTGAAGTAAATCTACTACGGCAAAGATTGTTACTGCGTAAGTGCCGTGGTACATTTTGTGTTAAATAATTGACCCTCAGCAGATAATGTAAACAATTATTCATTATATTCGTTCTGTAAAATATAAACCCCGCCACCAGATTATGAAAAAACTAATACTAATTCTTCTAACTTGTCCTTTGCTGTCAACCGCTCAAATACAGGTCAGTACGAGTTTTGGATATGCTGTTGAAGGTGGGTTTAATAACAATCCAAGTTTTGTAGGTTCAAGCATGGAATTGAGTTTGCGAAAACACGTTTCCGAAAAATTTAGACTCACAGCTACCACGGGTGCGTACGATATGCGAAAGGCTTTAGTAGCAGTTTCAAACGTTGATTATTCATCAACATTTTACGGGTATTCTTATAAAACTATCATTCCACTGACGGTTGGCGGTGAATATTATTTATGGAGCAAATCTCTTTTGAAACCTTTTGTTGGGCTTGAAACGGGTGTTTTTCTTAATAGTAGACAGTTGAGTATCAACGAAAATTATCAGGCTTATGCTGTCTCTATTCCTACCTGTAATACCCTAAATTGGGGTTTCTCACCCAGTGTAGGTTTGCACTTACAGGAATTTGCGGATAGATTGGGCATCTTTGTGAAGATAAAATACACCGGTATGACGGCTCAAAATTGTGCGGATTATGCAGATTTGATTGGCGTAAGTGGAGGTTTTACATTTAAGTTTGGCAAAAAAATAAACTGGCGACCATCCGTGATTGAAGTACCAGAATCAACACCTTATTATGAGCCTCAAGGTTCAAAATGAGATTTAAAATATTAATATTGAAAAAGCCCAAAACTAAAATTTTAGTTTTGGGCTTTTTGATGAAATTACGATTCCCAAATTATTTTCCAAACTTTGGTTTTCCTTTTTTGCCACCATGTGGAGGAATGGCCATTTCTTCTACGAATTTACCCGTAGCATCAAATTTCAACACTTTATGGTTAGTTCCATTATCAAGACCTATGATGTAATTACCATCAGCATTTGTGCCTGCACGCTTGATAGTGAATCCTGCGTGATTAGCAGTTACGTAAGCAGAAATACTGGCAGGAAGAGCCGTAACAGCCACTTCTGTCAATTTAGATTTTTCTCCAAATTTCTCTAATTTCTGAACAAAAGCACCATTTGCATCAAACAATAACCCTGTACGAGCTCCATTAATATCTGTAAGTCCCACAACGGTTTGTCCTTTATCGTCCGTCCCCGCAAATCTGATTGTTGCACCTGCATAATTGGTATTAATGTATGAAGTAATGCTTGCTGACAAAGCGGTAATGTTGACAGAAGTTAATTTTCCTTTACATTTTTCTTTTGTAACAGGATCTGCATCAGCAGCAGAACGTGCAGAAGAGGCTTGCATTGAATCGAAAACTGCCTCTAAATCGGAAGGAGCAACATCTTGTTGCTTACAACTTGTTAAGAAAAGACCGCAAAGTACAGTCAATAAAATCAATGATTTTTTCATGATGGATGATTGTTAAAATTATTGTTGTTTGAAATAGATTACACTACAATACAATCTGGTATTGCTTTACTTGATTTTTTTTATAAAATTTCTAATTCTCTTCTTCTTGGTCTTTTAAAACCTTCCTTTTTAATCTTTCTTTCACGATGTAGTTGATAGTCAAAAAGCCCTATTTTTAGTCCAGCACTAATATTTAATCCGCTTAATTGAGCTGCTGTTGGGGTTGGCAAAGAGGTAGTAGTTTCAGTATTGACCGAAGGAGTAAGGCGATAACTTGCTCCAGCATAGATTTTTAAGAAACGAATTACATTAGCTTCAATGTTTATTCCTGGCTGAATTACCCAGAAACCAGTATCATCACCTCCATTAACTTCTCTGCGATTATTGCGACCTTTACCATCAAATCCCCAAAAGCTTTTTCTATACCTATTGGCAGAATCTACCTTTGTCCTTCCTCCACCAATCAATAAAGGAAATGAAACATGAACCGCTGCATTTGGATTGGGGGTATATTCCATTTTCAAACCGCCATACATTACGTTTAAATTTAACAAAGATTTTGCGTTTAAAGCTGTGGGCGTGAAATCATTTACCGTACTATAACCTGCCAAGCCGATTCCCCATTTTTTGTTAATATGCAAGGTTCCTGAAACACCTGCCATGGGTGTAAATTCACCCGCCAACGAACCATACTGAAACGCTGAACCAACCGATAGCCCCAAGTATTTAACGGTCTTCATTGGGTTTTTGTGGTTTGAAAATAAAGTTCTAATTCTATCGTCTTTGGAATCATTCATTTTCTTGACCTCAACGGCAGGCTTCGTGCTATCTGCTAACATTTTGGGAGATTCTTGTGCCATCGAAAGCGATGCAACCAAAAGCCCTGCGACTGTGAGTAATAAAGTATTCTTAGTAGTCATTTGTTGTGTTTGTTAAAAACTGTTTGTAGAAGAGTACATCAAAAGCTAAGGAAAGTATTGCTTTTCGGGGCAAATTTATAGTTGTAATCGTAATACTTGATTTCCATTCAGCAATAAATTTTATATTTCCGTGGATGTTTCCACCGTTCCGTACCATCTTACTACAGCAATATTAAGAACAGTTTGCACGGCATATTTTCATAACTATCTGATAATTAGACACAAATTTACTCGTAACGTTGTTTCTACAAGATGTCAGAACTGGGTACATCGTACAATAGGGCAGAGTGGCTCTACTGACGACGGAAACATTTTTTATAATTTGTCTAAATTTTTGAATCTGTATGATATTAGGAAAAGGATATGAAAGAATATCAACAAAAAATAAATTACGACTTTTTTCAATCTCTCAATTTACTGAATACATAATCTTTATCTTTTTTTGAATTATGACAGCCAAAACATTGCTGTTTTGTTGGAATCAGAACTTTTCTTTCTGTACTATCCGTAAAAACAAATTCTTGAAAGCCCCAACCACCTGATTCAGAATACTTTTTATGGTCTTTTACCATCATATCAATCAATTTTCGTTTCCCTTCAAACACATCCTCGTTTGCTTGTTTGGCAGATTCCAATACATCAAAAACTATGATTGAACCATCAGGAAAATTGCCTGTTTCGTAACCTTTTATAGCTATTTCGTTTCCATAAATATGGTGAAATCCTGAATGAGAGGCAAAAGTAGGATTGTTGATAGCCGTCTTGATATGAACCCAATTCCGATAACCCTTTGGAAATAGAATTTCATCAGGTTGTTGATTATCTGGCTGAATAAATGAATAGAATAAGATGCCTAAAACCATCAAAAAACTGAATACTTGTATCTTTTTCATGCTATTATTGAATTAAAAAACCGTTTGGCACAATATGCAATCGGAAGACCAATGCAAACAATTAAAATACAAACAGCAATAAGGGCTTTGTAAAAATTGAATGGATTTGGTGTAATTTTACTCATCGGAATAATAATTATTGTGGTTACAAACCAAGCGATAATGCCTATCAGAATAGCATTCAGTGCTATACTTTGTTTTAGAAAAGCTATTTTTGGATAAAGCCAAAAGAAAGTAATCGCACAAGCAAAGGCGATGATAAAATGGAAAAATAGCCCAAACATCATCATTCCCAGGCCACCAGCAAAAGCTGATTTTCCAAAAAAACCACTCGCTACATATTTCAAAACAATGTCAGGAGTAATTTTAGCATTCATATAAGCATTTGTGCAAGCGGCTGTAATGTCAAGTGTGCCAGCAATGATTGTTGTTATAAGTATTGATTTCCACATTTTGGATTTTGATTTGGGTATTTTGAGCTAAATTATTATTTGTAAGTTCTTTCCAAAGACTTATATTTTACGGAGATAATGAGGGTTTATCAACTAAGAAAGGTGATATTCTCGTTGTGAATCAAATTTTATTTTTGAGGGTTCTCTTTAATTCTAACATCATCGGCAATCCAATTTATTTCCCAATTTTTACCATTATCTTCTGAAAATGCTTGTTCAAAATGAAATGAATTTATAGAAGTTTTGGTGATGATAAATCGAACCAATATTTTTTTTTCATCATATATATCTTCGTTAAAAAACTCGCCAACTCCATTTTTAAATCCACCAATCGTAGGAATGGTCATTATGCCATCTCTGAGGCTTGCAAAATTGAGACTCCATTGTTTCGTTTGAGGGTTGTATAACCGCAAACTTACACCTTCAATATGCCCCGATTCCCCTTTTACGTCAAGTTCTACAATGTTGGCACGACCATTCCATAAGCTTTTTACAAAAGTCGTTTCTTCATAATCGAGCCAAGTTGTTGAACTTGACAGAGGGTTTTTTAAGCGTTTTAATTTTGTTTTCCATTTTCCAAAGTGGTCATCAAAATCATTTTGTTCACTCTTAATTATTTTTGTTTGTTGATGAAGTGTAAGTGTATTAATTGATTTATGTTGTGCGTTACAAAAATGAACTGAAAAAATACTAAAAAGAATCATAATTAATAGTTCTAACTTCGTATTGCTACTTAAACTCATATTGTCTAATATTTTAGTTTGAATAATTGCAAAAATGATAATTGTTTAGATTAAAAGCGATTCAAAAGCTAATCAAAAAGTATTTAAAAGCTATTTAAATGGAATTTTGATTTTTGTAAAATGTATTTTTGTAAAATGTATTGAATTATGACTGAACAAGAATTGGTTAAAAAATGCCTTAACGCCATTATTCACAAAAATGGTTATGAGAATGCCCAAACGCTTACACAAAGAGATTTTGAACAACTTTCTAAGTCAATTGAAGATGAAACGGAGATTTTAATTAGTGTTTCAACGATAAAAAGGTTATCCAATGGTGATTTTAACCGATTGCCCCAAATTGCTACACTAAACGCCATTTCCAATTATTTAGGTTTCAAAAATTGGCAAGATTATAAGCTTTCAATCAATCAAAATCAAATTCTCTCAAATGGCACGGAATCAAATTATGAGGATTTTAAATTAGTAAAACCTCTGAAAAAAGAAAGCAATTTCAACTGGAAATGGACGGTAGTAATGATGATAATTTTTGGAATTATTTCATGGTTTATTTATAATGAATTTTCAAAAAATGCTATCAAAACTTACGGAAAAGCACAATTTAGTGTAAAAAAGACTACTAAAAATGACATCCCCAATACAGTAGTTTTTACGTATAATATTGATAAAATTGATGCGGATAGCTTTTTTATCCAACAATCTTGGGATAAAAATAGAAGAGTGAAAATCTTTAAAAACAACTATACTTTAACCGATATTTATTACGAACCAGGGTATCATACTGCGAAACTTTTTGCCAATGATTCAATCATAAAAACAATTGAAATCAGTATTCCAACCGAAAAATGGTTTTTATATGTGGGGGATAAATTATTTAAAAATAAACCTCAATATTTTAAAAATTCAAACCCAATCAGAAATGAAATATTAGGTTTGGATAAATTTGATTTAGAAAAAAATCAAATAAAAAATGACGAAGAAAAAGTGTTTTTTTACACTTATTTTCCAAGTAAAATAACTGAAAGTAGCGACAATTATTCCTTGAAGGCACGAGTAAGAATGAAAGAAATTAGGAATAATCAATGCCCGTACATCATGTATGAGGTTTTTGGTCAAAAATATTTCAATTTTTTTAAGAGCTATCCAAAAGGTTGTGCAAGTGAGGCAATAATGCAGTTTGGCGATAATTTTATGCACGGCAAAAAGGTAGATTTATCGCCCTTGTGTACGGATGTATTCGAGTGGTCAGATGTGCAAATTGTTGTCAAAAACAAAATAGTAACCATTTTTATTAATCAGAAACAGGCTTTTTTATCAAAATATGACAATTCATCGGGAATGATTACAGGTTTAGGGTTTCTTTCAAATGGGCTTTGCGAAGTTGATTATGTGGAATTAAAATCTCTTGATGGAAAGATTATTTATGAGAGTCAGTTTTAGGCTATGAAAATGTATAATATTTACCAAGATAAATCTTTAACAAACCCATCAAAAACCCATGAAACAAACCCTCTCCCCCAAATCAGCCATTTTATCAGTGCTGATAATTTGTCTTACTTATTGCTCTGTATTCGCCCAACTTACCACTCCATCAGACGGCGGAAATACCAAAGCGACTGTCTCTGAATTTATTGGATTGACCGAAGTCAAAGTTTCCTATAATCGCCCTGGGGTAAAAGGTCGGGAAGGGAAAATTTATGGAACATCCATCGCTCACTATGGTTTTATTGATCAACAGTTTGGGTTTAGCAAAGCTGCTCCGTGGCGGGCGGGGGCAAACGAAAACACGACCATCAGCGTAAGTAAAGACCTCAAAATAGAAGGAAAAACCCTTCCTGCGGGCAAATATGGCATATTCATGGCTTTATCCGAAAATGAAACTACCGTTATTTTCTCTAAAAATTCAGACTCGTGGGGAAGTTTTTATTACGACCCCAAAGAGGACGTTTTGCGTGTTACCGTAAAACAATTGAAAGACCAACCCTTAGTAGAAAGGCTAAAATTTGAGTTTTCTGACCAAACGGAATCTTCGGCTGTGCTATCACTTTTGTGGGAAAAATGGAAAATCCCCATGAAAATTGAAGTGGATTTGGTGAACGACCAATTGAATACTTTCAGAGAAGAACTTAGGAGTGATAAAGGGTTTACCCATTTGGCTTTTGTACAAGCGGCAAATTATTGTTTAGCAAAAAATGTAAACTTAGAAGAAGGCTTATTCTGGGCAGATAAAGCCATTTCGGAATCCTATATTGGCACAACTAATTTTACAACATTGAGTCTAAAATCTCGATTCTTGGAGAAATTAGGCAAAGCCGATGAAGCCAAAGAACTCATGAAAAAAGCCTTACCATGGGGCAGTACGATGGAATTGCACCTATATGGAAGACAATTATTACAAGCAAAAAAGAACAACGAAGCCTTAGAAGTTTTCAAGTTGAACGAAAGCAAATAC
>JANPIG010000378.1:0-4447 GCA_031424875.1 Cytophagales bacterium | reverse complement strand
GGTCGTATCGATAAACTAAGGGCATTAGTTTTCGGTAATAATTTAAGGCACGTTTGTCTCTGAAAGTCAATTCTTTGCCCTCAAATTGCTTTTCCATATTTGCCAAATTCCACTTGGCACGTTCCTGCCATTTATCCTGACGGGTTACAAAAACAACGGCTTGATTGGCAGTTTTGATGGCAGATTGTCCCATACAAGCGTGTGTAAGGGTTTTGTGCATAGATTTTGACTTCACCCAATAAAACTCCCATAGCTGCATATTGCTACTATTTGGGGAAAGCACAGCACGTTCTAATCCCCTTTTTATCACGGCTTCATCGAATGGAGCATCAGCATCATAAATCCTCACAGAGCGGCGTTTTTGGATGATTTTATCGAAATCTTGGGTTTGCATGGTTCTGAAAATGAATTTTATAAATTGGAGTTTTGTTTATATCTTTGAATATCAAACAGTAATTATTATGGAAACTAAAAAGAAATTATCGAAAGAAGAACGTCTTGAAAGAGCTTTAAGAATTTCGAGACAATTGTTAGAAAATAAGCGTGAAACACAGCAACAAATGAAAGAAGATATGTTCAATCCTGAATCATCTCTTTTTAAATCTTTTATTAAACTTAGGGAAGAAAATGCCAGAAAAGGACATCCCTACGCCTTATAAATTCAAAATTGACGAATCTGATAATACCACTTATCTATTTGAAACTGTTCATAAAATAGGCTATGCCATTAAATTTAAACCTACTGGTTATATTTTTGAAGAATATATTTGGTCATACTATTGCTATGAGTACGTTATTGAAGTATGACTCAATCCAACCGATAAAACTCCTCCCTTAGACAATTCTATTTCTTTAACCATTGCGAATATTTTTATCGATTTTTTTCAAGAGAAAGAAAAAGTGGTTACTTATATTTGTGATACTGCCGATGGAAAGGAAGTCGCACGATTTCGTAAATTTAATATTTGGTTTAACAGATTCAATACTAATTTTTTTATTAAAGTAGATAAATCATTTTATGACCTCAAGTTAGACACAACTTATTATAACTCCTTGATTATCAGACAAGATAATCCTTATAAAGATGAGGTCATTGAAGCCTTTGAAGACTTAATAAGTAGTTTTGAAGATGATAAATAACCCTATTTCTTCAACAAGCAAGCCATATAAAAACCGTCCAATCCTTCTGCGGCGGTGGAAGTTCTTCTTTCGGATAAAAGTTGCCAATTATTGGGTTGTTCGGCTAATAATCTTTGGACATGTGCCTCACTTTCAGAGGGTAACAAACTACACGTGGCAAAAACCATCTTGCCACCTTGCTTCAACATTTGAGAATATTTGGTGAGAATATCCCACTGAATCAACTTCAAATTATCAATAAATTCTTGTGATAGTTTCCATTTAGCATCTGGATTTCTACGAATTACACCCAAGCCTGAACACGGTACATCCAAGAGCAAACGGTCGGCAGATTCTTTGTACTTTTCAAGGGTTTGTGGGTCAATAAGTTTTACTTCGATATTGTCCACGCCGTTGCGTTTAGCACGTTTCATTAACTCATTTAGCTTCCATTCTTCCACATCCATTGCGGTTATTTTTCCTTTGTTTTCCATCAATGCTGCCAAATGAAGGGCTTTTCCACCCGCCCCTGCACAGGCATCTATCACCCGCATACCTGGCTGTGCGTCCAAGAAAGGAGCAACCAACTGAGAGGCAGCATCTTGCACCTCAAAAAGCCCTTCTTTGAAATAATCCGTTCTGAAAAGATTGACTCTTTGTTCCAAAAATAGAGCATCGGGAAATTCTTTTAAATCATTAGGCATGAAGGTTTCAATGTCGATTCTGTCCAACATATCTTGCAAGGCATCTTGACTGGTTTTCAAAGAGTTAGCTCTCAAAACCACGGGAGCTTGTCGATTAAGAGCGTGGATTTCTGCCGTCCATTTTTCAGAACCTAATTCAGCTTCACCCAAGGCATCGAGCCAGTCGGGAACAGATTCACGGACTTTGCGAATCTTTTGGGCTTCGTCAAACTTGGCTAAAACTTTGCTGGGTGTGATGTGCGAAAACTCTTCCCAATTGGGCAAAGTGTCTAAATTATCCGCTTCGGGATAGAGTCTTTTGCGGATGATTAACCACGAACCTACGATTTGCCAAAAGTAGGGCGGTTTGAGTTTGTCTTCGTATAAATCATTGCAAAACAGCACCATACGCCAATTTCTGACGATTTCGTAACAGGTTTCAGCAATGAAAGAACGGTCTCGACTGCCCCATTGCTTATTGGATTTAAGCGTGGTTTCAATCACCTTATCCGCCTGACGAGGATTGTGATGTTGGAATATTTCTTGCAATGCCTTGACAGTTGCCAAGACTAATGGGCGATGGAGACGCATATTTGAGTAATCAGTAAACGTTATCAGTGATTCTGATAAGGAGTGCAAATTTCGGGAAAATTATCCGTCTCCCCAAAACTCTCTTTCTTTGGCTTTTATGATTTGGTGTAAATAAAAAATTCTGCCACAAGTCGATTTTTTTAGGACTTGTGGCAGAAATGTTGTTGCAGTATTTTCGCCATAAGTCGGTTTTTTTAGGAGTTGTGGCTGGATTAATTTTCTAAAAATTTCAGCTTTATAGGGTAACAGAATGTCAAGAATTGCTCTCCTAATCATTCTAAGGTAATATTTTCCTTCACATCATTACTAATGATGAACAGAATCAACGATAAATTAAGAGCAATTAGTGTCCCCAAAAACCAATATAACTTCGTGCCATTTCTCTGTTCAAATGGCTCATTTAGGGGCAGTAAAATAGTAGGATGTGAAGACCTAAATCTTTCATTATTTTCGATCGCTTGATTGTACCCATTTTTATCAAATACCTGCTCAATTGTGTTTAAATAGACAAAATTATTATCATTGATTGAATCAAATTTAGCAAGGCTTTTTTTTAAAAAAACGTTGCCCGAAGGAATTATAGAAGGCCCATTTGATGATTTCCTCAAATTCTATTTCCCCGAAACAGTTAATTTATTTGATTTTAACCGCAAATTTGTATTTTTAGATAAAGAACTTGAACAATTATTTCCGCAACAACAAGATGATTTTAGCTCTAAATATGTTGATAATTTAGTAAAGGTATTTACAAAAAAAAGTACAAAAGAATTATCTAATTTGTACAAAAAGTAAAAGCGACATTATCATAAAACCAAATAGGCTGTCTAACCCAAGAAATCCTATTTTTATACTAAATCACTATATTTCAAATTCTCATAATGACTTTGCTAATATTTTTTGAAAAATAATCCAATAATTTTTCAAGCCTAAAACAAAAGTATATTGTCGGACGTTTTAATGATATGTTGTTTAGAAAATTAAAAGCCCTGCCTGTGTGTGGGGCTTTTTTGTTTGCCATTAAAATAAACAAAAAGCCTTGCTGAAATCAACAAGGCTTTTTTTATATAAAACAACATATTTTTCAACCAAACAAATCACTCGACAAATACCTATCACCTCTATCACAAATAATACAAACAATCACGCCTGATTCTAATTCTTGGGCTAATCTTACTGCTGCTGCGGCTGAACCTCCGCTACTCATTCCGCCAAAAACTGCTTCTTCTTTTGCCAAACGGTTTGCCATTACCCGGGCTTCGGCTTCTGAAATATCCATGATTCTATCAACTCTTGCGGCATCAAAAATCATCGGTAAATATTCTTTCGACCAACGTCTGATGCCTGGGATTTTTGAGCCTTCTGTTGGCTGACAACCCACAATCTGTATCTTCGGATTTTGCTCTTTTAGGTACATGGAAGTGCCCATAATCGTACCTGTTGTTCCCATCGAACTGACGAAATGGGTAATTTCTCCGTTGGTATCTTTCCAAATTTCGGGACCCGTTGTGCGGTAATGAGCTAAATAATTATCTGGATTTCCAAACTGGTCGAGCATAAAGTACCCGCCCTTTTTCATTTGTGCTTCGGCATAATCTCTTGACCCTTCAATGCCTTCTTCGGAAGGAGTCAAGATTACTTTTGCTCCAAAAGCTTCCATCGTTAGCACCCGTTCACGAGTAGAATTTTCGGGCATAACTAACTCAATGTCAAGGTTATACAATCGTGCAATCATGGCTAATGCGATGCCTGTGTTGCCCGAAGTGGCCTCAATCAGTTTCATGTCTGATTCTATTTCGCCTCTGTCCAAAGCACCTTTAATCATGCTCAAAGCCGCACGGTCTTTGACAGAACCGCCTGGGTTATGTCCTTCTAATTTTCCGTAAATCTTAACGTTCGGATTCGGATTAATTCTGTTTAATTCAACGATAGGCGTATTGCCCACTAAGTCTAATATTGTCATTTGATAGTATTAAATAGATAAGTTTTATGCTGCAACAGAACCTGAAAATTTGACATCAAATTCAGCTAAAACCTCTTGTAATTGTTTTGTCAAA
>JANPIG010000377.1:0-5078 GCA_031424875.1 Cytophagales bacterium | reverse complement strand
AACGAAGCTTGGAAAAAGAGTGAAGCATGGTATGGTGATTACGTGGCAGGTTTTGCCGGAACCTATGGAGCAGCAGCTTTAGGGGCTTATGGAGCAGCTTTTCAAACAGGATTTGGTAATGCTTTAAGAGCAGGACAAACACAAGCCGCTGCTTTAGGTGCAGGTGTAACGGCTGCTAATGCGGCCGTAGCTGCCATCAGTCCAGCTACCTATTATAGTGCTTCCAGAGCCAACGCTGATAAAGGTCGTTTCCTGCCAGGTTCGCCTGAGTTTATTGCGGCAGGTGAAGCTGTAAAAGCAAGAGCCATTCCAGGAATATTAGCTCCCGCTTCGGCTCGTGCATTGGGTGCAAAGTTTAATGATGCTACTGCTCTGTATCATGCAGAAGGTATGTATAATTTGACTAAGAAATTTAATAATGTTTTGGAGGTAATCGTAGGAGCAAATCTTCGTAGCTATGCTCTTGATTCTAAAGGAACAATTTTTGCGGTGGACGAAAATGGCAAAGAGTTTAGTATTCTTGAATACGGCGGTTATGTATCATTAGGAAAAACAATGTTTGATGATAAGTTCAAATTGTCAGGTTCTATGCGTTTTGATAAAAACCAAAACTTTGACGGACAGTTTACGCCACGTATCTCTGGTGTGTTCTCACCTAATTCAAAGCATAACATTCGTGCTTCGTATCAGACAGGTTTCCGTATGCCAACTACGCAGAACCAGTATATTGACCTTTTCGTAGGTAGTGCCAGATTATTGGGTGGTCTTCCATTCTTGCGTGATAGATATTTGAAAGGACAACCTGCTTATGCACTTACTTCTGTAATTGCCTCGGCAACTACTGGTGTAGCCGCAGCACCCGTTACTTTTAATGAATATAAACCAGAGAAAGTTTATACTTGGGAATTAGGTTACAAAGGTTTGTTAGCTGAAAAATTATATGCAGATGTTTATTACTATCAAAGCACATATACTGATTTTATTAGTGGTCAAACAGTTACAACAGCGGCCAGACCACAAGATATTAACGCTTTGAATATTTATTCTATTTCAGGAAATCAAAGAGTTGATGTAAAAACAGCAGGATGGGGTTTAGGTTTTGACTACTCTTTGCCTGGAGGTTTCAATTTAGGTTTAAATGGTGCTCGTAATGAAGTAACTAATCAAAAAGATTTACCCGCAGATAATCAACAAACAGGTTTCAGCACACCATTATACCGTGTAAATGCCAGCTTGAACAATCGTAATATTGCAGGAACAGGTTTTGGATTCGGAATTACTTGGAGATATCAAGAGGCATTTGATGGTCCTTCAGGCATTGCAAGTTCCCTAATTACACAAAGCAGACAAGGATATGTACCTCAATTTAACACTTTAGATATCCAAGTAAGCAAGAAGATTTCAAGCCTTAAATCAATCTTGAAAGTAGGTGGAAACAACGTAATGGGTAATGCTTACTACACAGGTTACGGAAACCCAACGATTGGTTCAATGTTCTATGTAGGTTTGACATTTGACGAATTGTTGAATAAATAATATAGTTTGATGTTCGTTTTTCGATGTTTGATGTTAGGGGTTTGTTAATTTTTCCTAATATTAAACATCGAAAAACGAACATCGAATTTTAAATCTACATAAAGCCTAAACCCTCAAACCTTTTTCCCAAAACTGCCACCGAATCTGTCTCCAACCATTTATCCAACACGGTGGAATAAATATTTCTAAAATCAACTTTATATTTCAAGTCTCCTTCGTCAAGGCTCTGTAAATCAGGGGCTTGCATAAAATTTTTGTCGGTTTTTAGTTTTCCTCCCATCAAAAAAACATTGTTTGCTGTGCCGTGGTCTGTTCCGTTTGAGGCGTTTTGTTTTACTCTTCTGCCAAATTCTGAGAACGTCATCACCATCACATCCTCCATCCGTCCGTTGGCTTTCATATCGTCCATAAAAGCACTCATCGACTCAGCATATTGTTTCAATAAACGCTCTTGCTGATTGATTTGATTAACGTGCGTATCAAAACTTCCGTGCGATACGTAATACACCTGTGTCTGCACACCTGAGTTGATTAATTCCGAAATTGTCTTCCTTCTTTTGCCCAAATCCGATTGTGGATAAGAGGCTTTTGATTGATATACTTTCGATTTCTCGTAAATATAATCTGCCGAAGAAATCGTCTCTGAAAGCGTTTTGTAGAGATAATTGACGTTATCAAATTCTTCATGATTAACCTTTGCCAATTTATCCAAAAATGGATTCTGTGTTTGTCTATATAATTGCTGTGGATTCTGAACTGCTATGCCTTTAACCTTCGAGCCTTTCATGGCTAAACTTAAGGAATCATCCACTTCAATGGCAGCGTGTGGCTCGCAATTGCCCGAGCATTTAGCATCTAAATATCTGCCCAACCAACCACTTTTTAAATATTCGTCTGAGCTACTGGCGGTTTGCCAAATATCCATTGAACGAAAATGTGAACGGTCGGGATTTGGATACCCTACGTTGTTGATAATTTGCATTTTACCATCATCATAAAGTCCTCTAAGAGCTTCCATGGCAGGATTCAGCCCAATATCGTCAGTCAATTTTAAGACTTTATCTTGCTTAATAGCAATGGTTGGGCGTTCACGATAATAGATGTCATTCTGAAAAGGAACTATTGTATTTAAGCCATCATTGCCACCCGAAAGTTGGATAATTACTAATATTTTTCCTTGCCTTTGGGCTTGAGCCATGGCTTGTTGCTCAAAGCTTTTCAAGAAATTAGGAATCAGCATTGTTCCCACCGTAGCGAGGGCTGATTTTTGAAGGAATTCACGTCTTGTAGTCATCATAGGATGTGTTTTATTTCTTTAAACATCTCTTTGACTTATGAATGGCGTGAATGGTTTAAAATGAGGTTTTAACTATTCAAAACTTATACCCGTACCCAATCCGAACCACTTGCGTTTCATAATAATCATCGCTGGTGTAACGAAACCCTTCCCCTTGAATTTCTCGTTTGATAATCATCGTATTGAGCAAGTCGGTGGCATTAAAAAACAATTCTCCTTTTCCATTTTGAATGGCTTTTTTCAATCCTAAATCCAACGAAAACCTTGTGTTGATTTTGCCTTGTGGAATAATATCGGGAGCTAAATAAATGGCAGTCAATTGAGCATCAATACTTTTTGAAAAATGAAAGGTGTTATTGAGTTTGATATTTCCAGAAAAAATCTCTTGCTTATCGGCTGAAAATAAGCGACTTATGGGATATTTATTTAAAACCGTAAAAGCATCAATTTGATTTCTGTAAGCATTCAGATTGACATTAAATGAATAAGCCTTTGAAATTTCCTGAGTTAAAACCATTTCAATACCCGTGTTGAAACTCTTATTTACATTCTGAAAAGTAGCGTAAATCAGATTACTTCCTGGTGCTGTACTCGAAATTCTGGTAATGGTTCCGTCGGCAAAACGGTGGTAAAAAGCATTATAGAAACTTCCTTTCGACCAATTAGTCTTGTATCCTAATTCGACTGAATTAGTAAATTGTGGACGCAAAGCGGGATTTCCCACCTTGATAATTTCGGCATCATCATACTTGGGAAAAATCCGAATATCCACCTCATTTGGTCTATCAACTCTTCGATTATAGAAAAAGGAAATTTTGTTGTTGTCGTTCAATTTATAGGCAAATCTTAGGTTAGGAAATGGTTGTGTGTAGTCATAACCATCGCTTTTATAGGTGGGATGATTGGGGTTGACTTCATACCGTAAATCAACGTATTCGACTCTCAGACCTACTTCTGCCTCCCATTTTTTGTTTTCAAAAATGTAATTTCCATACACCGCAGGTATCAATTCTTTGTAAGTAGCTTCGCCTCCCGCATTGGCATCTATCACAGAATTTTTGCCAGGAATAAACAACATATTGGTTGGAATATCTCTTTTGCGGAGCTTCAAACCCGTTTCAATTCTGCCGTATTTTAAGGGTTTTATGTAATCAACATTCAGATCATAAACTTGCTCGTCAGAGAGCAATTTGAAAGCATCTGTTCCAACTGAATTTGGCAAAATATTATCGTAAAAATACTTCTCATCTTCTCGGTGAAAAGTATAATTAAAACCAATATTCAACAAACGCCCTGCCTCCTTAAATTTGTGTTGATAAGCGGCAGTTGCCATGACCGTCGTTTTTAATTCATCCTCCAAAAACTGCCATAGTCTTCTTCTTTCTGATAAACTTTGATTAAAAAATGGCTGGTCGCCGTTATCAATTATTTTTTCACTACCGAATAATCCTGAAATAGTTAGCGTATTTTGTTCGTCAATATTCCAATCAATACCTGTTTTGAAAGTGGTGAAATGGGTATCTCTATTGCGTTTTAACTGTGAATTTATTACATCGCCATCATCATAAATTCGAGTGACAAATTCGTTTTTATTGAGCGTTTCAGTATATAAATAATCACCTTGAAAAAAAGCATTTATCTTGTTTTTACGATAATTGAGCGATAAACTGGGATTGATTTTGGGCGTAAATGTGTATTGCGGTCTGATGTTAGGCAGATTGTTTTTTCGTTCCCAAAGCGAGCCAAAACCCGTCGTGAATCCAGCTTTTCCATTAAAGCCTTCCTTTTTGTTTTTCTTGTAAATAATATTGATAATTCCAGCGTTTCCGTTGGCATCATATTTAGCCGAGGGATTATTAATTATTTCAATTTTATCAATTGCCGAGGAAGGAATATTGTCTAATCCCGACTGATTGCCAAAGCCCGTGAGAGCCGTTTGTTTTCCATCAATTAATACTGTAACCTTTTCATTACCACGCAGTTGCACTTTTCCATCTTGCACTGTAACACTCGGCAGATTTTGTATTGCCTGTAAAACTGAACCGCCACTTTGACTAATATTGTCTTTGAGAGAAAACGTTTTTTTGTCCATTTTCTCGCTGATTTCTTCCTGTCTTCCAGTAACTACCACTTCGCTTAAAGTAGTAGTATTTTCTTCTAATTCGATGATATTAATGTCCAAAAACTGCGTAAGATTTCCCACAAAAAGGGATTGTTTTTTAATAGAATAACCCACAAAAGAAGC
>JANPIG010000376.1:0-3337 GCA_031424875.1 Cytophagales bacterium | reverse complement strand
TATTTAACGATGCAAAGTTCTGCAATATTATTATTTTTTCCAAATTAATCTTGCAATTGTCAGCGGTGGTCTGAGGGTAAATACTTAGAAATCAGTAGTTTTCAATACTTAATTGAATTTTTATACCTTCAAACAAAATATTATTTTGCTTAAAATATCAAATAATTGCAAAAATTTTGTTTCTTGATATTTATCAATAAATTCAATAATATTAGAATAGTACAATTATTGATTAAAAGCATTCATAGTCTTTTCTAACCCTTGTAAACAGAAACTTACTGTCATGTCAGCGGCACGGTCAAGGTGTTCTGGCAATTGCTCAAGTTGTTCTCCCTTAAACTCTCCCAAAACGTAATCTATTTGCCTTCCCTTGCCAAAATCATCACCTACTCCAAAGCGTAATCGAGCGTAATCGGGTGTGCCTAAAGTCTCTTGAATATTCCGCAGTCCGTTATGCCCCCCATGAGAGCCTTTAGGCTTCATTCTGAGTTTTGAATAGGGTAAAGCAATATCGTCAGTAATAATAAGTACATTATCTATTTCTATTTTTAATTCTTTCATCCAATAGTTTACTGCTTTCCCACTTAAATTCATGAAAGTAGTAGGCTTTATTAGATGAATCTGTTTGCCTTTATGTTTTATTTCTGAATGATATGCGAGACGTTCCATTGAAAACTTCGTCTCAAAATTACTCGCCAGACGGTCAAGTACCATAAAGCCAACATTATGGCGAGTTAGTAAATATTCAGGTCCAATATTACCAAGACCTACGATTAGATACTTCATATAGATTGTATTTTTTGATTTTATTTTTAAATTTGCACCCTATCGATGTTCGTTTCTCGATGTTCTATGTTCGGAAAATGTCAGTACCCAACATCGAATATCGAGCATCTAAACTACCTCTCATTTTACCTTCTTTGTATTAACTATCTGATTATCAGACTTTTTTTGTTTGATTAAATTATTATAAATGCTGTCATTTTTGCGTGAATGAATCGCCAAAAATGAGTAAATTTGTGTTTTGTTATCCCCTCATGAAAAACAATACCACTACCATAAGAAAGTACCTCCAGGTGGCGTTTGGCCTATCTGCATTCATGCTGTGTTTAGGACTTCAAAATGCTTATACTCAGAACGACAAAGCATTGCCAGCTCCCATCAATACCGCCAAATTTACAGAATATGCTCCTTCGGTAAGTGCTGATGGGCGAACGCTCATTTTTGAATCTGACCGACAAGGCGACTGGAAATTATTTGAATCCAGAAAAAATGGAAAGATTTGGTCAGTCCCCACAGCAATTCCCAAAATTACGACTACTTTTTTTGAAAAAGCCCCTTTGGGTGGTCCTTGTGTGAGTTATGATGGTAATTTATTATTTTTTTCTGCTAATGGAAAAGATTCGGATGGTCATGAAGACATTTATTATTCAGTGAGGGAAAAAGCAGGATGGTCTGCTCCGATGAATTTGGGTTTGCCCATCAATACCGTTGATTATGAGGGTTACCCATCTCTTTCTGCGGATGGGAGATATCTATATTTTGCCCGTGCCAAATTTATTATGGGCGATAAAAAAGATGCTCAGCAACGTTGTTATCAGATTATGATGTCGGAAAGGGGAACAAATGGTAAATGGCAAAAAGCCGTTGAATTGCCAAGTCCCGTAAACTTGATTTGTGAAAAAGCGCCCAGAATAATGCCCGATGGCAAGACCTTAATGTTTTCATCTATTCGCAAAGACGGCCAAGGTAATTTTGATATTTATAAATGCGAACGCCAGCCTGATGGTACTTGGACAGAAGCAGTAGCTCTGGATTTTATCAATACTTCTGGACCCGACCAATTCGTAGCAGTTCCCGCTTGTGGCGATGCACTATATTATGTACAAGATGGTGATATTTATAAGGCAAACTTACCTATGGATGCTACTGCAACCATTCAAGGCTATGTAACGGATTCCAGTACTAACAATGCCATTGTTGCCAAAATTATGATTTCGGAAATAGAGAATCCTAACAATATTATTGCCGAAATTGAGTCAAATGCAGTAGATGGCCGTTTTTCAGCGGTATTAAAGCCAAATGGAAAATACCTGCTTGAAATCAGCGAGTCGGGTTTTTATCGGAAAAAAGCCCTCATTGATTTAACTGATAAAAGAGACTGTGAAACCGTTGATCAAGACTTTAGATTGATGCCTTTGGGGGGTAGAACTACCGAAACGGAAGAAGTTTATAGCCTCAGTTTTTTAGCAATAGATGCTCAAACTAACCTGACAATTCCTGCTACTTTTGAGGCAGTAGAAGTTAGTTCGGGTCAATCTATTGCGCTTCAATACAATGCCTTTACCCTTCAGAATCAAGGTACGTTTCGCTTGAAGGAAGATTATTCTATTGAGGCTTCTATGAAAAGTTATAAAAATTCAAGCCTTGCTTTACGTGTAGATGATAAAGGCGAACTACTACCTGTAAGCATTATCAAACTCGACCCTATTTCTTCAAATTTTGTGGTGAAAGGATATGATGGTGGTTCAAATGAATTACTGAAAGATACAAAAGTGGTAATTACAGAAGTGGCTACAGGACAAACCGCTACGATTAATGCAAATCCAGAAACAGGAGTATGTAGTACCAATTTGTTGAAAGGAAAGCAATATAAAGTGGTAGTCTCCTCAGATTTTTGTGAGGATAATGAACAAGTTTTTACCAAAACGGATGAAATATCTAATATCACTATACAATTAATTCCGAAGAAAATCTCAACCGTTAATCTAATGGCCTTGAATGTAGAGACTGGTGAAAATGTGGAGGCGGATTTTGTGGTAACTTCTGAAAAAACAGGTAAAATTTACAAGGCTGCAAAAGTAAAACCAAAAGAAGGATTTTCTTTTAAACTTTCCCAAAACGATAATCTAAAAGTAGAAGTCACCTCGGAGGGGCTTGCTACAGGGCGTAGTATCTTAGAAATCAATGACTTAATATTAGGAGATCGCCGTGAGTATATAGTTAAATTAGCCACAGACCGTTATTCTTTAAATATTAAAGTGGTAGATGCTGAAACGCAAAAAGTGATTAAAGAAGCAATTGTAAAAGTGGCAGATATGAAAACTTCGGAAGTCAAACAAGCTGTTAAAAACAAAAATAATGATTTCTCAGCGAGTTTGAAACGTTCGGGTTTTTATGAAATTGAAATAAAAGCGGAGGATTATGTAGAACAGAAAGTAAAAATTGACAAAATGCCAGAAGGCGGTGCAGTCAATTTTATGTTGTTGAAAAAGAAGCGTTTGCCGGTAAATTTTGCCGTGATTGATGCCTTGACAGATAAACCATTGAAGGCAAC
>JANPIG010000375.1:0-2486 GCA_031424875.1 Cytophagales bacterium | reverse complement strand
GGCTTTTTAGGAATTCAGTTTGGATTTGCTCTTCAAAACGGGAATGCTTCCAGAATACTTCAAACATTTGGTGCAGATGTAGAACATCTGTCTTATTTTTGGTTAGCCGCACCACTCACGGGTATGATAGTTCAACCAATCATTGGACATTACTCTGATAATACTTGGGGGCGTTTTGGTCGTAGAAAACCTTATTTTCTGATAGGTGCGGTCTTAGCAGCAATAGCATTAATATTTATGCCAAATGCTTCATTTTTAGCGGGTATTTTGCCAGCTGTTTTTGTAGGTGCTGGCATTTTAATGATAATGGATGCTTCCTTTAATGTTGCTATGGAACCATTCAGAGCATTGGTTGCGGATAACCTTTCTGAAAAACAAAATACATTAGGGTTTTCAATTCAAACTTTTCTGATTGGAATTGGTGCTGTTGTTGGTTCAGCTTTACCTAAATATTTGGCAGAATGGGGAGTAAATTCAACTGCCCCTGAAGGCCAAGTACCCGATAATGTAGTGTTTAGCTTTTACGCAGGGGCAGTAATATTTATTGCAACTATTTTATGGACTGTCCTTACTACGAAAGAATATTCCCCTGCTGAAAGGGAGGCTATGGGTTTCGAAATGCAAGACGAAGACCATTCAATTTTAGATATTTTTAAGGATTTTAAAACTATGCCTGTTGCCATGCGGCAGTTGGGAGTGGTTCAATTTTGTTCTTGGATTGCCTTATTTTCCATGTGGGTTTACTCAACGCCTGCCA
This sequence comes from Cytophagales bacterium, assembly GCA_031424875.1. GTDB lineage: Bacteria > Bacteroidota > Bacteroidia > Cytophagales > Spirosomataceae > Arcicella. Next base: position 1,729 of record JANPIG010000375.1, on the reverse strand, counting down.
TTGCGCATCATATATATGGTACAGCCATCAACGATAGTTCTTCAAAAGCCTATCAAGATGCTGGTAATCAGGTGGGATATATTTTTAGTATTTACAACGGTGTATCGGCCATTTATGCTTTAATGTTACCTACCATTGCCTCTAAAATTGGTAAAAAAGCTACGCATGCGCTCTCATTGGCTTGCGGTGGAATTGGTCTAATTTCTATTTATTTTATACAAGATCCTGAAATGCTTCCTTATAGTATGATAGGGGTTGGGATGGCTTGGGCAAGCATTTTAGCAATGCCTTATGCACTTTTGGCCAATAGTATTCCATTAAAAAAGATGGGTGTTTATATGGGAATTTTCAATTTCTTTATCACTTTTCCTCAGATTGTAAATGGCGTTTTTGGCGGATTAATTGTTAGATATGTTTATGGGTCAAATACCATTTATGCTCTTGTTTTTGCTGGTATATTTATGATTATTGGCTCTTTTTCAGTTATGTTTGTAAAAGAATACCGTACATAACGTAATTTGATAAAATCAAAATTCGTTATTGAGGTATTCTTGAAAATTAACACAATCCTTACCAAACGAAAAATGACCGTAATTACTAAAAAAAAAATAGACAAACTTTATAGCATCAAATTTGCTAAGAAGTCTGTCTTTTTTTTGTGCCTTTTTGCATTAGTTTCATTCCAACAGCCCGAATCTGACGAAGAAATTTATAACCGAAAAATCCTAAATGCAAAGGGTTCTTCTTTGGATGATTTTACCTTGAATATTGCCAAAAGTTTCTTGAATCGCCCTTATAAAGCACGTACTTTAGAGGGAAATCCTACGGAAAAGTTAGTGGTAAATTTGCGTGAGTTTGATTGTACAACCTTCGTGGAAAGTTGTATTGCCATGGGCTTGACATATCGAAAAAGTAATGTTGCTTTTGAAAAATTTGAGGGTTATCTAAAACGTTTGAGATACTACAATAAAGGTAAAATAAAAGGGTATGATTCCAGAATACATTATATGTCAGATTGGCTATATACACATGAAGATGATGGATTATTAGAAGATGTTACTCCAAGTTTAGGAGGAGTACAATGGAAGAAAAACATTAACTACATTACCACACATTGGAATAAATACTCCTTTCCAAAAGATATGGAGCTTCTTGGAAAATTCGTAAGAATTGAAGAACGAATTAATAGTCAAAGCTATACTTATATTCCAAAAACTAATGTTAAAAGCATTGAAAACCAATTGTTGAACGGTGACATTATTGCTATCACTACAAACCTTGAAGGCTTGGATATTACACATGTGGGTTTCGCTATTCGTTTGCAAGATAAAAGGGTTTATCTGCTACATGCCTCTTCTGATTTCAAAAGAGTTATGGTAACAGATAAACCCTTAGCGGAATATTTGGCAAAAAATAAAACCCAAACAGGTATCATGGTGGCGAGATTGAAATAATTGTTAAAGTTTGAATTGTTGAAATTATACAAGGACTATCAACAATTAAAACTTCAACCATTCAACAATTATGAAAACCACCACGGGTCATTAACTTGCTTACTATTAATAAGATACGCTTTTTGTTTCAAAAATCTTTTTATGGCAGCAGCTCCCATACGAGTACCACCAATGCCAGACATCTTAAAGGAATTTTTCTCCCCTTCATGCATGACCGCTGTCAGAGCTGCATCATTAATTGAGACTGCCCCACATTTCATTTTTCGAGCAATTTC
>JANPIG010000374.1:0-1241 GCA_031424875.1 Cytophagales bacterium | reverse complement strand
CTAACCTACCTATGTGGTAAATAAATATGTTAAAGATTTTGTTTGTTTGTACAGGAAATATTTGTCGCTCGCCCATTGCTGAAGAAACTTTTCGAAGTGCGGTGAAAGCAAGAGGTTTGCAAAGAGAAATTCAGTGCGATTCTGCCGCTACCCACGCCTATCATATAGGTGAATTGGCGGACAAACGCACTCGCAAAAACGCTGAATTGTATGGACTTACACTTACCCATAAATGCAGGAAATTACACGGAGAAGACTTTTCAGTATTTGATTATATTGTAGCAATGGATGATTATAATATGACAAACATCCAGTCCATCAGCTATCGAGCCACTAATATTCATCAGCCCGAAGAGATTTGTTTTTTGTATAGAAAATTTGACAGCCCCCTAACCCCCAGTGGGGGAACAACAACAGGTAATAAAATTCCAGAAGTTCCAGACCCTTATTATGGAGAGGAAAGTGATTTTGAAAATGTTTATCAAATAGTGTGTCGTTGTGCGGAGGGTTTTTTGGATTATTTAGTGGAGAAGCATCGATTGTAAATATGTATCAGATGTTAGTGATTTTGAAAAACTAATTTCATTTTAAAAACTAATAAAATGGCTTACAAAAATTTTACTTTAGAAAGATTGAAAAAGGACTTCGGAATCATTAATCGAAGTCAATCTTTATTTGAATCTGTAGAGCCACTTGAAGCAAGTAGTTGGTTGAAAGAAACCTTAGAAACTTCTCAATTATTACCAAAACGTAGCGAAAAAGCTCGTTCAGAGTGGTTTGTTGCTCCTATATTAATGGAGATGAAGAAGAGGAATTCAGACTTCTTGACGATTCACTCGGGCGATAATCTAAATGCTGATGTCAAGGCAGGTTTGAATGGAGAATGTGATTTTATTATAGGAAAAAATACCCATTCTTTCACCATTGATGCACCACTTTTTGCGGTTGTAGAAGCAAAAAAACAAGATTTTGATTTAGGGATTTCTCAATGCGCCGCTCAGATGTTGGGAGCAAGAATTTTTAATGAAAAAGAAGGACACCCCATTCCAGTTGTTTACGGGGCAGTTACCACGGCAGATGATTGGCTATTTTTGAAATTAGAAGATAATATTTTAATCATTGACAATGAACTTTATCCTTATAAAAACCTATCTACAGTCTTAGGAATATTACAGAAAATTGTTGATTTGTATAGAGACTAAACTATTGATAATGAGACAATTAATTATATTTTTATTTTT
>JANPIG010000373.1:0-5281 GCA_031424875.1 Cytophagales bacterium | reverse complement strand
GATTGATAACCTTCGTTTCGACCAATGGAAAGTTCTGGAGGGATTAATTCAAGACTATTTTTCAGTAGAAGAAGAATCACTTTATTACTCAATTTTGCCTACTACGACTGCTTATGCACGCAATGCAATTTTTTCTGGTTTGATGCCAGCAGAGATTGAAAAACAATATCCCAAACATTGGGTACAAGACATTGGCGACAGTGAAGATGAAGAAGGATTCAACAAACACGAAGAGTTTTTCTTTGAGGAACAATTGCGTAAAAGTAGAATGCCTTTCCCTGTCAAAACGTCATATCACAAGATTATTCATAACAATCAGGGAAAAAATTTAGTAGAAAATTTTTCGAGATTATCACAAAATCATCTCAATATTATCGTGTATAATTTTGTGGATATGCTCTCGCACGCACGCACAGATATGGCGATGATTAAGGAACTCGCCCCTGACGAATCGGGCTACCGAAGCCTAACCGCCAGTTGGTTCAACCACTCGCCATTGTTTGATTTATTGAAGAAAATTTCGGAGAAAAAGGGAAGATTAATCATCACTACCGACCACGGAATGATAAGAGTACAGAACCCCGCCAAGATTGTTGGCGACCGTTCTGTCAATACAAATTTGAGATATAAACAAGGCAGAAACCTCAATTGGGACGATTCTGACCATCTTTTGGTATGTCGCAAACCAGAGCGTTATTTCTTGCCAAAGGTCAATGTATCAACTACTTACGTTTTCACGATGGAAGATTATTTCTTTGCTTATCCCAATAATTACAATCATTACGTGAGTCATTATCGGAATACTTTTCAGCATGGTGGCGTATCGTTGGAAGAGTGTATTATTCCGTTTGTGTATTTGACGGCGAAGTGAGTTTGATGGCACACAGATTTTAAAGAAAATGAGTATATTTGCTTGATAAATTCATAATAAAATGAGCATAGAAAACTATCAATTAGCTATTATCAGCAAAGTTGCTACTTTGCAAGATATTACTTTGTTGCAAGAGATAGATAGTCTTTTGTTAGCAAAGAAAAATCAGCAAATTCTTAAAAGAGAGCCAGGTTTTGCCAAAGGATTTTTTACTTATGTAGCTCCCGATTTTGATGATTTTATTCCTCCTGGATTTGAGGAATATTTAGCCACTGATTCTCAATTAGTTAAACCAACTGCCCAATAATGATTTATCTAATTGACACTCACATTTTAATTTGGTATGCTGAAAATGATTCCAAACTTTCACAAAATACGATTGATATTATCAGTAATTTGGAGAATCAGATATATGTGAGTCATGCAAGTTTGTGGGAAATTACAATAAAGAAGGGATTAGGGAAATTAGATTATCCAAATTCTATTTCGCAGATTTCTTATTTTCTTAACTTAAATTTATTCTCAGTATTAGATTTTGATTTTAGTCATTACAACAAATATTTAGAGTTACCTCTTTATCATAATGACCCTTTTAACAGAATGTTAATCTCACAAGCACAAGCCGAGAATTTCACTATTATTACACAGGATGAAAAGTTTAGGAATTATGATGTTTCTGTGGTTTGGAATTAGGAATAAAAATAGTATCACTTTTCAAATGAAGTAACCCTCTTCAAAGCCTCAACTAAATCCGCAGGAACATCAATGCCGAAGCTATCGTAAGGAGTTTCGGCAATTTTTATTTTATAGCCATTCGCCAACCAACGCAATTGTTCTAAGGATTCTACTTTTTCTAATAAAGCCATTGGTAACTTGGTAATTTTCTTCAAAACATCCACTCTGTACGCATAAATGCCAATGTGCTTGAAATAATCGTGCATATCCAGCCACTTTTCTTTTTCAATGCCCCGTAAATAAGGAACGGTTTGGCGAGTGAAATAAATGGCTTCAAAATTATTATCAAAAACAACTTTTGGTGTATTGGTATTGAACAAAGTTTCTTCATCATCAATGCGTTTTACGAGGGTGGCAAGTTCCGTTTTTTCGGTTAAACAACTGGCTAAAATATCAATTTGTTCAGGCTGAATAAAAGGCTCATCTCCCTGAATATTAATGACATAATCATATTTTCTATATAATCTCCCTTGCTTTTTTCGTTCCTGTTTTGCCATGATTTGGAAAGCCTCAAAACATCGATCTGTGCCGCTTGGATGCTTGGTGGAGGTCATTACGGCTTCTCCTCCAAAGGATAAAACATGGTCAAAAATTCGTGCATCATCCGTTGCAACCACTACCTTTGCGAGCGAACTCGCTTTCATGGCTTGCTCATACACACGTTGAATCATGGATTTGCCCCCAATGTCCACTAAGGGCTTGGCAGGGAAGCGAGTTGAAGCATAACGAGCAGGAATAACGCCTAATATTTTGTTCACAATTTCCGAGTATGATTAGCACGCAGATAACGCAGATGTTGCGGATTTACGCAGATTTTTTATCGTTTGAATTAGCACGCAGGTAACGCTGATCAAGCAGATTTCCGCAGTTTTTTAAATATGCTTCTCAATAAAAATCTGCGAAAATCTGTGCGATCGGCGTTCTGATTACGAAGTATCTGCGTTATCAGCACGGTCCGCCATTGCGATGCTATTTTACAATATCGTGAAATAACGAAAATAATTATTTAAACCCAAATTTACTTGCCTCTTGATACACAAAAACAATGACTCATAAATTTGAACATAAATTTGAAGGGAAAATATGGAATACAGCTTTCTGTGAAAATACAGCTGTCTTAGAAATCCGTGATGAAAATACACGACAAGTCAGTTTCTCAGCCCTTGATTTACAAAATGGTGAAATCCTTTGGAGAGACCTTCGTCCCGAGAAATCTTGGTGGTTGGCGTTGGTGGGTATTTTTGGTGATTATCTGATTCTGCATAAATATTCTTCTCAACAAAAACCCGAGCCAAAAGGTCTGTTAATTTTAAATGTTCTGACAAGCGAAATCATTCAAAAAATTGATGATTGGATATTTTTTAACTCCAAAGAAAATATTTTGACGGTTTATCAATTAGATGAAAATAGTATGCCTGTTTATCAAGAAATTATATTGGAAAATATAAGCAAAAGTTCATTGAAAGCAGAATTAACTCAAAATGTGTCACCCATTCACTACCCCGAAGACAGTCCACATTTCTCTGCAATTTTCAGTTTTTTATATCGTTTGTTAAATATAGAAGCTCAAAAAGGGATAGATTATCTTGAAATAGATAACAAGATTGTAATTTCTTATTATATTTACAGCAACAAACTGTTTCAAAATTATCTTTTGGTAATAACCCATGACCGTCAAATTCTATTAAATGACCTCATCGCTACTACCGAAGGCATTGGAATAGATACCTTTACTTTGCAATCCGATACTTTGTTATATGTCAAAAATGAAAACTATTTCGTCGGTTATGAATTATAACCCCGCATCCGCCGCAAAGATTACCATCACTTGTGTTTTGTCATCAATCGCATTTTCGTCTTTTTCAATCGGAGTCGCCAAAGATTCTGTTGGTTTGAAAAAAGAGGGTGGAAAATCTTACGTTCTGTTCAAAGTTGAACCCAAGCAAACTTTATTCTCCATCGTGAAACGGTACGGAAGTTCAGTTGCCGAATTTAAGGCAGCTAATCCAGGGGTTTCTGAGAGTGTAAATGTGGGTCAAACCATCAAAATTCCTTACAAAGGAGTTGCCGTGGCTTCCGCTCCTACGGTTCCAAAATATACACCAACTCCTTCACCCATTACTGCTCCTGTTACGCCTCCTACGGAATCAGTGAAAATGGTTTCGCACGTGGTTGAAGGTGGACAAGGACTTTACGCCGTTGCCACAAAGTATAAAGTAACTATGGCAGATTTGCGTAAGTGGAATAATCTAACCTCTGACCAACTCGCTGCGGGTCAGGTACTTATCGTGGATGCTCGTGAGTATGAAAGAGCTAAAAAAGCAGGAGATTTACCTGCCAAAGGCGAAGTAGTGAAAGTAGAAGATACGAATTTAGGTAATAATACCAATGGAAATGTTGTGGTGCAAAAGCCCGCTGAAGAGCCAGTGAGTGGTGATGTGAAAACCTCTTCCGAAACCTCAAAAACTTCATCGGGTTATCGTAAAACAGTGGAAACAGGTTTAGCAGAATTGATTGATGTAGAAGACAAATCTGGGAAATATTTAGCCCTCCACCGTTCAGCCCCTGTGGGTACCTTGGTAAACGTTAAGAATTCATCAAACGGACAAAGTATTTGGGTAAAAGTTATCGGTAAATTGCCCGACATTGGTAGTGATAGAGTTATCATCAAATTATCTCCCCGAGCATTTGAAAAACTTAATCCTTCCGATAAGAGAATCAGAACAGAAATAAGTTATATGACACCCTAGTTTAGAGAATAATTAATAGAGAATAGTTAACATTGTTAGTGAACAATCTTGCTTTCGTATGTGTTTAAGAGAAACGAGATAGTTTACAACTGCATTAAAGAAATTAGATACTCAATCACTATTCTCTATTAATTATTAACTTTTAATTAAAAAAATGCCACGCCCCAAACGACAAATCACTTTTGGACACGTTGTTTTCAACGTACTTTACATATTGGCATTTCCTGCCATCTCTACTTTTGCCTTTCTTTACACGGTCTTGGTATGGATATTTTCTGTGCCATCAAAGATTATTGCCTTTATCGCTTCAAAGTTTTAAACATTTCATTGTGGACAGTTCACCATTCTCCAAATTAACGATAGATTTATTAGAAACTAAGTATCTCCAGTACAATCAGCCTAATTTTATTCCTAACGACCCCATTTGTATTCCTCATCTTTTCTCGAAAAAACAAGACATCGAAATCATGGGATTTTGGGCGGCTGTTTTGGCTTGGGGACAACGCAAAACCATCATCAATAAGTGCAAAGAATTGATTGAATTGATGGACGATGTACCACACGATTTTATCATAAATCATGAAGAATCTGACCTCAAACGGATGCTGAATTTTAAGCATCGTACCTTCAACGCCACTGATACACTTTATTTTATTGCTTGGTTCAAAGACTTTTATCAAAATCATGAAAGTTTAGAGGAGGCTTTTTTTGTGCCAAATATTGAGGATGAAATTAACGTAAAATCAAGCCTGATTGCTTTTCATGACCGGTTTTTTAGTTTGGAAGATTATCCAGAGCGTACTCGAAAGCACATTGCTACGCCCATTAGAAACTCCTCTTGCAAACGGGTTAATATGTTTTTGAGATGGATGGTTAGGCAGGATGATAAAGGCGTAGATTTTGGTATTTGGACAACCCTCAAACC